>NZ_LZJA01000223.1:0-69492 GCF_001666785.1 Mycobacterium sp. E3305
CCCGCCGCGACGGCCATCGAGATAAGCGTGTTCCGGGAGAACGACAGCAGCGAAATGATCAGCGCGGGTGGGCCGAGGGTCAGCAGCGTGGCAGGCCTCAGGCAGCCGATGATGGCGGCGGCCACCAGCGCGCTCAGCGTCGCGGTGGCCGGGGATTGCGTGGTCAGGATGATCCGGACAGCTTGGTCGGCGCCGGTCGCGGCCCCCAGACTCTCGGCCCTGCCCGCCAGCCGGATGGCATGCAGCGAACTCACGACCGCCATGCCCGCCGAAAACCACAGGATGCCGGCCGTCACGCGGATCGACGACTTGATGTAGTCGCCGTACACCACCAACATCGCCAGCACGAAGCCCACGACGATCTCGAGCATGGACAGTGATTCGCGCAGCACGATGGTGGCGTCATGCCCGTTCTCGAATCCGGCCGCCGTCGACATCACGAGAACGACCAGGAACACGGAGGGCAGCCAGAAATCGGAGAATCGCGGTCGCACAATCGGAATCAGGTAGCCGATCGCCAGCATCGCGGCCAGCAGATACAAGTAGATGACCGCGGGGCCGACGACTTTGCCGACGTGCAGGCCCTGGGGCAGCGCCGCGAACGCCCCCACCAGCGCCACCCATACCATCGCCTCGGGTCTCACCCAATAGACGACCAGGCAGAAGGTTGCGGCGATCAGCATGATGCCCTCGGTGGTGAGTCGCACCGAGAGCACGCCGAACACGAAACATCCGAACAGGAACAGCGCCAGCGAGGCTGCGCTCATGGCCATGCGATGCCGACTGCGCAGGTAGAAGATCACGTCGAAGGACTGGCCTTCGAACGGTAGACCTGGGCGGCGGCCTTGCGGTGCAGCGACAGCCTCGCGTCGGTCAGGACCGTACCGACGATCTCCGCGTTGGCCGAGCGCAAAGTTGCCAACGCGTCCTTGAGTTCGTCGGTCGTGGTGCGTCCCGCCCGGACCACCAGCACCGTCGCCTGAACGGCGCCGGACAGCAGGACCGCGTCGGCCGTGGCCAGCACCGGCGGTCCGTCGACCACGATCCGGTCGAATCGCGACGACAATTCCCCCAGCACGGTGTCGAGCACTTCCGGCGGGTAAGCGGAGCAGGGCAAGGTCTCCCGGCGGGCCGCGCGTGACGCCAGGACGAACAGCCTCGGGAAGGGTGTCGGTTTGACGGCTTCGGCCGCGATCTCGGGGTTCGCCAGCGCGTTGGCCAAACCCTCCCCCGATTCGACCTTCAGCAAGCCGCCGATCACCGGCCGGCGGGTGTCGCCCTCGACCACCAGTACGTCGTCACCGACCTCGGCGAATGCCCGGGACAAGTTGAGGACCGTCGTCGTCGTCCCCTCCCCCCCGAACGGTGACGCCACCAGCAGCCGGCGCCCCTCGGGGCCGATCGCCCTGCGCACCCGGGTACGCATGTCCCGCACGGCGTCGTCGAACGTGACGTCGGTGCCGAACCGCGGAGCCCCGCCGCGCCGTCGCGGCAACTCGCCGAGCGTCGGCAGGCCCGACAGCTGTTCCAGCTTTTCGCGGGTGCGCACGGTGCGGTCGCTGGCCTCGCGGGTCAGCGCCACGGCCATGCCGAGAAGCAGGCCGGCGACCACGCCCATCGCCATGTTGCGTACCGGTGCCGGGGTAACCGCATGGTCGGGAACCTGAGGCGGTTCCACAACCCGCGCCCTCGCCACCGGGAGCGGCTTTCCGTTCTGCTCCTGCACGCCCGGGGTTTCCCGGGGCTGGCCCGGCGGCGTCGTCGCATCGGTGGGTTCGGGCCGGGGGCCCGCGGCGGGGCCATCCAGACGCGAAACCGTGCCCAGCGTCGGGATGATCGCGGCGAATTGGTCGGCCATCGCTCCCGCCAGCGCTGCCGCCCGCCTCGGGTCTGTGTCTTTGACCGTGATGGTGAACAGCTGCGATTTAGCGGTGTACTTCACCTGGGTTTGGGTCAGCAGGTCGTCGGCACTCATCGATAGCTGAAGTTGTTTGATCGCGCGGTCGGCCACCGTCCGGCCGCCGGCGATCTGGGCGTACGACGACAGCCGTTCCTGCGCCGTGAGGGTGCCGTTGTACAGCTCGGTCAGGTCGGTGGCCCCGGAGAACGAGATCAGGACGGTGGTCGACGACTGGTAATGCTTGGTCTGCAATGCGGTGATGGCCGCGGCGCCGATCGTGCACGCCAGCACCGCGGCGGCTGCCAGCTTCCAGTGCGCGACGAGAATCCGGACAAAGGTACGGAAATCCATCGACCAACGGCCTTTCTGAAAGCTTCGGCGGCGCGAAAGCATCCATCCGGTCGGTTATCGGATGGGCAAAAACATTGAACATTATTGAAGCATCGTCATGCGGTGTTTGCCCGAAAAGCGATTCTTCAAGGCGATCCGGGCGGCTCGAAATCCCGGCGGCGGCCGCCGCAGGCCGTCTTTCACGGTCGGGGGCCGGCCGTCAGCACATCGCGCGATATGTTGACCGTCGCCAGTGGGTAGCCGCCCGAGCCGTCACGGCCGTTGCGGGCCAACTGCATGGGCGGGTAATTCACCACGCGCGATGCGTCCGGCTTGTGCTGTTGCCATTCCACCGAGGCCCGCAGCGTGTAGTTGCCGGGGGCCAGGCCGGCCAGGTCGAGCTTGACCGACTCGGTCGACGACGCCGCAACGGGTTCATTGCCAGGGTTGCCGCCGGGGTCGTTGTGGACCAGCGTCTTCAGGTTGACGGTCGTCGGGAGCGTGCGGACCACCGCGCCCGAGAAGTTCACCAGCTGGTAGCGGGGAGCCCATTTCTCGATCGCGGCGGCAGAACCGTAGTTGGTCCAAGTCACGGCGATCGTCGCGACGCCGTCGTGAACTGGTTGCGGGCTCGGGCGCGCCTCGACCGAGTACCGATACCCGGCGGCGACGTTCGCCTGCGCCCACAGCAGGTACAGGGCGGGGTCCATCGGGGTCGTCGATTCAGCGTCCGCGAAGTCGCAACTCGAAGTCATCGCGACGTGATATTTGATGACGTCGTGTAAGGCCTTTTGGTAGTAGGACTGCGGCGAGGTGCCGTTCGGCAGCAGGCACCATTCGGTGATGACCGGCGCGGTGAGCAACCTGTCTTTCAGTTGGGCGATGACCGGATCCTTCTGCTGCACATAACGCGAGCCGTCCAATTCGACCCAGCCGGGCAACGGGGCGATCACCCCCAGGCAATCGGCCCGCACCCCCACCGGCGCTGCCACCTTCTTGGTGACTTCATCGGAGAGCATTTCGCGCACGATTTCCGGATTGAGCAGTGTCGTGATCAACTGCGTCCGCCGAAACGCGCTCACCGTCGCCGCCACCAGCTGCCTGATCGATGCGATCGTGATGCTCTGATCCCGGAACTGGCTGTAATAGCCCAGCTTCGCGACACTTTCCTCGGGCGAAGGACCGGGAGCGCCCAGCGTGTCGCGCAGATAGGCGATGTGGTTCTCGCTCCAATCCCCGTAGCCGGAGAACTCGAAAACGCTCAGCCGCTCGTCGCCGTCATACCGCCGCCCGAGCGCGGCGAGCAATTGTCCGAAGGCGTCGAGGTACTTGGGGTCGTTCCACTTCGGCACCACCTGCACGACCCCGGGCGTCCACCAATACCGTGCCGGTCCGGCGTAGTCGGTGGCGGCCGAGCGCATCCAGTCGGGGATCGCGATGTTGGTGTTGTTCGGGAACACCGTGTCACAGCAGGAGTGGTAGGCGACGATGCGAAGGGTCATCCGCATGTTTCTGCCGGCCAACTTGTTCAGCGCGTCATCGATCACGCTGAAGTCGAATTTCTGATCGTCCGGGGCGTCGGGGGGCAGCGTGCTGGGATCGGTGGGCTGTAACTGGCGCCAGGTGACACGCAGGCTGGCGTCGTCCGACGCGGGCCAGGCCGGGTACCGCTGCTGCGCGGGATTGGCTTGTGGGAACAGCGGGATCAGAAGATCTTCGTATTGGCCGCGCAGCGGATTCTGGACGTCCTGGACGGACAGCGGTATCGCGGGGCTGACTATCGCGGTCACCAGCTCGGGGTTTGCGCGGCCACCACACCCGTTCAACAAGAGCGTCGCGCAAATGGCGACCAGCAGTGTGGCCTTCCTCAACGCCCGGGCCGGGTCGGCGAACACGGACGTCGGCGAGGTCGGCATTCCGCACACCGAACGTGCGCCCTCCATCAGCTTCAAGGACTGACACCTCTCCGGTCGCTGGCGCTCTCCACCGCGAAGCGCACTGAAATCGGCAACGATGCAACGCTGCCCCACATCATCGGTCAATCATGCACATCTTCGATGCATATCCCGGCCACTGTTCAGTGGCGCCGGGGTGGGTGCGTTCCCGGACAGCACCCGGGCCAACCACTGGTGTTGGTATGGTCGCGCAATCCGCTGATCCCTCCGGGAATCGCTCAGGAGACCGCACGATGCCTTTGGTTCGATCGGCCACACGTCCGCTGGCGCCCGCGGTGAAGGCACTCGCGCCGCGTTTCTTCTGGCGGCGGAAATTCCGCATCCTGCAACGCCTTGGGCAGAGCCGGGCCGACATCCAGTTGGCGGTTTCGTTGTGCGACCCGAATCGGATCTCGCTGGACATCGGCGCCGACGTCGGACAATTCACGATCGCCATGCTGGCGTCGTCGCGGTCGGTGATCGCGTTCGAACCCCGGCCCGCGCAGGCTCGCGATCTGGCCGCGATGTTCGACGCCGCCGGCGTTCCCGTACGGGTGGAGGCGATCGCGCTTTCCGACACCGCCGGCGTCGGGACGATGAGAGTGGTCGAATCCGAGCCCGGCCGCAGCACGATCGACAACACCAACATCCTGAGCGACGTCGGCGACGGCGGGATCCGAAGCATCGAGGTCCCCATCAAGCGGCTCGACGATCTACGCCTGCACGACATCGGCATGATCAAGATCGACGTCGAGGGCCATGAACTCGCCGTATTGCGCGGCGCCACAGATACTCTCGCGCGGGACCGGCCCGCGATCATGGTGGAGGCCGAGCAACGGCATTACCCCAACGCGGTTGCCGAGATCACCGAGCTGTTGCGCCGCTCCGGCTACTCCGGGTATTTCGATCTCGATGGCGTTCGGCGGCCGATCGGCGATTTCGACCCGCGCGAGCACCAGGACCCAGCCAACGTCGGCGACCGGGAGAACGACTGGGCGCCGCGCGGCGTCTATGTCAACAACTTCGTCTTCATCCCTCGGGAAGAGTGAGCGGTGGGCGGCACGCCGCCGGCTCTCGGCGACGATGACCGCCGCGCGAGTTGTCGATGTCCGGGGCCATCGGTGCGATGCTAGGTGGCGCCCGTCGGCAATGCCTTGCGCCCGGTCAAAAACGGCAACGGCAGCCAGCGCGCGGCCAGCAGCGCCTCCATCGCGTCCGCGGGAACGGGACGCGACAACAGAAAACCCTGGGCCCGCCGACACCCGTGCTGGATCAAAGTCATTGCTGCGACCGGTGTTTCGACTCCCTCGGCCACCACGTCCAGACCGAACGCCTCGGCCAGCCCGATGATGGCGCGAACGATCGCCAGGTCACCGGCGTTGTTGCCCAAGTCGCGCACGAACCCGGTGTCGATCTTGAGCATGTCGACGGGCAGGGATTTCAGATGCGACAACACCGCGTAGCCGGTGCCGAAGTCGTCGATGGCCAGCTGCACGCCGATTTCCTTGAGCTCCGCCAACGTCTTTCGAGTGGTCTCGATGTCGTGCACCACGGCGCGCTCGGTGATCTCCAGGCACACCGAGCCGGCGTCGAGACCGAACTCGTCGATGGTGTTGGCGACGTCGCGCACGAACCCGCGGGTGATGAGCTGAAGCGGCGACACGTTGATCCGCATCACGGTGCCCCGGCCGAGCCCGTTCGCCTGCCAGCGACCGAAGTCGGCGCACGCGGTGCGCATCACCCAGCGGCCCAATTCCATTGCCAGGTTGGTCGATTCGGCGATTCCGATGAACGAATCCGGCAGTAGCAGCCCCCAGATCGGGTGGCGCCAGCGCACCAGTGCCTCGGCGCCCACGATGGCGCCGGTCGACAGGTCGACCTCCGGCAGGTAGTGCAGCAGCAACGCCTCGCTGCCGATGTCGCCTTGCAGATGCAACTCGATGTCGTTGCGGAACGCGCGCTTGAGCGACATGTCATCGGTGGACACCGCGATCTGGTTGCCACCCCCGCGCTTGGCCGTCAGCACCGCCTCGTCGGCGCGGCGGAGGAGGTCGGTGCAGTTGTCCCGCCCCGGGACGCCGACCGCGAGCCCGACGCTGACCGTGCGGCTGATCACGTGGCCGCCGATGGCCAGGCGTTCGCACAGCATGCCAGAGAGGCTGCGGGCGAACGATTCCGCGTGCTCGGGCGACATCGGCTGGTCGGGTACGACGACGAACTCGTCCCCGCCCAGCCGGGCGATCGTGCAGTCGGGAGCGCAGATCTTGATGCGTTGCGCGAAGACCCGGATGAACCAGTCACCCGCGGTGTGCCCGAGGTAGTCGTTGATCGGTTTGAGCCGGTCGAGGTCGAGGTACAGGACCGCGACGGGCCCGGGGCGACCCGTCAAGAGCCGCTCGGTCAGGTGCGCGACCAGGGCGCGGCGGTTGAAAAGCCCGGTCAGATCGTCGTGCTCGGCCAGATAGCGGAGCTTGTCTTCGGCCGCGATGCGGGCCTGCAGCTGCGCGAACAGCGCGGCGACGGCCTCGAGCGTGTTGATCTCCTCCTGCTCCCACTTGCGGGCGCCGAACTTGACGAAGCCGAGCAGGCCGGTGGTCGTCTCGCCGGAGACCAGTGGGGCGGCGGCCACCGAGGGCGAGGCGGCCACTTTGGCCCCGCCCACCGGGCGGCGGAAATAGCGTTTGGATTGGGCCGGCCGGATCACCACCGGTTTGCGCCCCTGCTTGCACTGCGCAAGCACCGACTCCGCGATGTCCAGCTGGGCGAAGGCCGCCGGCTCCGGGTCCGAGGCGTCGGTTCGCGGCGGCCACTCGGCGACCAGCGTCGACGCTCGGGTGTGCGGGTCGAGGTAGCGCAAGAAGCTGGCGTCCACGTCGAACTGCTCGACCAGCTGCGCGAGCACCTTCTCGCTCACCAGATGGGCCGTGGCTGCGGTCGCCTCCATCAACTGCGTGGCGACGGAGGTGACGACCAAGTCCAGACTGCGCGGCACGGTCTCCTCCGATACGGGCGTGCATCCCACCTGTCGAGGGTTGCCCGATCGGGGAATGTTCTTGCTGGCGAATCCCGTCGACCGCGCGCCCATGCGCATCGGCGGGGCCCTCTGGTTCGCTTCGTCGGTCCATCCGGAGCAGGGCAGGTCAGGATGGGTATTGGTCAGCAGAACGTATCACGCGGGAGACGCCGGATCCCCGGTAACGAGCAACTTCCGGTCCGGACCGCTGCGCGTCATTGACCGCTGGCGGCCGCGTCGCTGGCGATGTCCAGTGTCGCGATCGGATACAGGCCGGAACCGTCGCGACCGTCGCGGGCCAGTGCCATCGGCGCGTAGTTCACCACGTGCGAGGCGCCCGGCTTGTGCTGCTGCCATTCCACGGACGCCCGCAGTGTGTAGTGCCCGGGCGGCAGGCCGGTCACGTCGACGCGCACCGATTCCGTCGTGGACTCCGGAACCGCCTCCTCGCGTGACGGGCTGGAGTCGTCGTGGACCAGCGACTTGAGGTTGACCGTCCCCGCGATGGTGCGGACCACCGCTCCCGAGAAATCGACCAGCTTGTATCCGGGCGTCCACTGTTCGGTGGCCGCGGCGGAGCCGTAGTTGGTCCAGACGACGGAGATCGAAGCGACCTTGCCCTGGATCGACTGCGATCCCGGCTTGGCCTCCACCGAATACCGGTAACCGGCGGCGGTGTTGGCCTTCGCCCACAGGAGGTACAGCTTGGGATCCATCGCCGACGTCGCATCCCGGTCGGGGAAGTTCGCGCTGGACGTCATCGAGACGTGATACCTCACCACGTCGTGCAGGGCCTTCTCGTAGTAGGACCGGGGGTCGGCCCCGTTCGGCAGCCGGCACCACTGGCTGATCACCAGCGCCGAGGTGAGCCGCTGCTTGATCGCGTTGACGGCCGCGTCGTTGAAGCGCACGTAGTGGGAGTCGCTGGACTCGGCCCATTCCGGCAGGGGCGACTGCACACCAAGGCAATCCGCGCGGATGCCGACCGGCGCGGACAGCTTCTTCGTCACCTCGTCGGCGATCAACTCGCGGACGATTTCCGGATTCTCGGCCGTGGTCACCAATTGGGTGTGGCCGAACGCGCCCACGTTGGCGGCCACCAGCTTCGCGATGGACGCCTTGGTGATGGTCTGATCGCGAAACTGACTGTAATAGCCCAACTTCGGCTGGCTGTCGTCCGGCGTGGGACCCGGCGCGCCGAGCGCGTCGCGCAAGTACGCGAGGCTGTTCTCGCCGAAATCGCCGTAGCCGGAGAACTCGAAAACGCTGAGCCGCTCGTCGCCGTCGTAGCGGCGACCGAGCGCGGCGAGCAGCTGGCCGAAGTTGTTGAGGTAGTCGGCGTCGTTCCAATTCGGCACCACCTGCGTGACTCCCGGTGCGGAGCTGTTGGGCGGCGCGGGAAGGCTGGTGGCCGCCGAACGGATCCAGTCCGGGATCGCGATGTTGGTGTTGCCGGCATAGGAATCGTTGCAACAGGATTTGTAGGTGTACACGCCCAGGATCAGCCGCATGTTGCGGCTGCCCAGCTTCGTCAGCGCGTCGTCGATCGCACTGAAGTCGAACTTACGGTCGTCGGGAGCGTCGGCGGGCAGCGTGCGCGGGTCGACCGGCTGTAACTGCCGCCACGAAACCCGCAGACTGGCGTCGTACGACGCGGGCCACGCCGCGTACCGCTGTGCGGAATTGCCTTGCGGGAAAAGCGGATTCATGCCCTCTTCGTATTGACCGCGCAGCGGGTTGGGGATCTCCTGAGCGGTGGGCGGAATGGCGGGACTGACCATGGCGGAGAGTGGCCCGGGATCGCTCTTGCCGCCGCACCCGCTCAGCACCATCGCCGTGCACACGACAGCGGCCAGCGCGCTCTTCCTCGACTTCACGGTTGCTTCTCCCAAGACACACCGATGCTCACTGAAGTGGCCCCATGCTGCTGGGTTATCGGGTGCGTGTTTCCGACGCGGGGCAGGTCACGAATTGGCGTAGCGCAGCCTAGCACGCAGCACCCGGCGGCCCCCCGATCCGAGAGCCGCAGCAGTGAGACGGGTCACAATATGGGCGGCCCTGTCACGCACGAGGGGTCCGCGGTGTCTCAAGGGCATCAGGCCCGTGAGAACAGGAGACAGCAATGACCGAGGTGGCCGCCCAGAAAGTTCATGTCGTCGTGGTCGGAGGCGGATACGCCGGAACCCTCGCCGCGAACCATCTGCGCCAGCGTCCGGACATCGACATCACCCTGGTGAACGCCCGCCCGGTCTTCGTGGAGCGGATCCGCCTGCACCAGTTGGTCGCCGACACCGGCGCCGCGACCGCCGACTACGCGACGCTGCTCGGCGACGGTATCCGGTTGGTCGTCGACACCGTCGAGCGCATCGACGCCACCGACCGGCGCGTGCTGTTGTCCTCGGGCGCCGAGCTCGACTACGACTATTTGATCTACGCCGTCGGCAGCACCGGCGCGACCCCGGCCACCGTGCCCGGATTCGCGGACTTCGCCTACCCGATCGCCGACCTGGAGAGCGCCCAGCGGCTGCGCTACGCACTCGCCGACCTGCCGCTGGCCGCGCCCGTCACCGTCGTCGGCGGCGGGCTGACCGGCATCGAGACGGCTTCCGAACTGGCCGAACGGGGTCGGCAGGTGACCCTGGTGTGCGGCGAGGCGCTCGGCCCGTCGCTGAGCAGGCGCGGCCGCCGGTCCGTCGCCAGGCGACTGCGCGGTTTCGGGGTCAACGTGCTGGAATCCGCGACGGTGGCCGAGGTGCGCTGGGACGCGGTGGTGTTGAGCGACGGCGGGGTGCTGCCGAGCGCGGCCACCATCTGGACGGCCGGCTTCGCCGTGCCGGACTTGGCCGTCCGCAGCGGCCTGAGCACTGACGTGCTGGGCCGGCTGCTCACCGACGAGACGCTGACCAGCGTCGACAACCCCTACGTCGTCGCGGCGGGTGACGCTGCCGCGCCGTCGGGCCAGCCGCTGCGGATGAGCTGCCAGGCCGCCGGGCCGCTGGGCGCGCAGGCGGCCAACACCGTGCTCAGCCGCATCTCCGGAACCGCTCCCGCCCCGCTCAGCCAGGCGTTCGTCGGCCAGTGCATCAGCCTCGGCCGCACCTACGGGACGGTCCAGCTGGCCCACACCGACGACACCCCGGTGAACCTGGCGATCGGCGGCCGCACCGCCGCGTCGATCAAGGAGGCCATTTGCAAGGGCACGCTGTGGGCCATCCGGCGCGAGGCCGCCAAGCCCGGCTCCTACCGCTGGATCAAGGGCGGCAAGCGGCCCGCGCAGGAGCCGACCGAGATCGCACTGCGATGACGCACCCACCCACCGACAGTGAGCACGCCGAACGATTCACCGTGCTGCGGCCGCTGTTGTTCACCATCGCCTACGAGATGCTCGGTTCGGCCACCGAGGCCGACGACGTGCTGCAGGACAGCTATCTGCGGTGGGCGGCGGTCGACTTGTCCACGGTCCGCGACACCAAGTCCTACCTGGCCCAGCTGGTGACCCGGCAGGCGCTCAACGCCCTGCGCGCCGACGCGCGCCGACGCGAGGAGTACGTGGGCCCGTGGCTGCCCGAACCGCTGCTGCTCGACGAGCAGGATCCCTCCGCGGACGTCGTTCTGGCGGAATCGATTTCGATGGCGATGCTGGTCCTGCTGGAAACGCTGAGCCCCGACGAGCGGGCGGTGTTCCTGCTGCGCGAGGTGTTCGGCTTCGACTACGGGGAGATCGCGGAGGCGGTGGGCCGGCCGGCGCCGACGGTACGGCAGGTGGCGCACCGGGCGCGCGAACACGTGCGGGCGCGGCGCAAGAGGTTCGACGCCGCCGACCCGCAACGCAACGCCGAGCTCACCGCCCAGTTCCTCCAGACGGCCGCCAGCGGTGACGTCGAGACGCTGATGACGATGCTCGCGCCCGACGCCACCTGGACGGCGGACAGCGGTGGCAAGGTCAGCGCGGCCCGCCGGCCCGTGGTGGGCGCCGACCGGGTGGCCCGCGCCATCGTCGGCCTGATCCGCAAGGCGACCGAGTTCGCGGGGTTCCGCGTGGAAATGGTGACCTGCAACAGCGCGCCCGCCGTGCTGCTCTACCTCGGCGACCACCTCGAAGGGGTGATCACGCTGGAGATCGCCGACGCCTTGATCACCAACTTCTACGTGACCCGCAACCCGGACAAGCTGGCGGCGCTGGCGACCGCCCGCGACGTCAGCCGCGGTTAGGGTCCGGCCGGTCGACGGCGCCCGCAGTGCGAAAACCCGCCCTTCTGTCAAGCTAGGGCGGTGCGTATCGACCGGCTCGGTGACCTTGGTGCGGCACCCCAGGTGCTGCGCGCCGTCGGCGACGCCACGGCACGCCTCGGCCTGCCGCCGCCGGCCGCGCTGACCGGCGACTGGTTCGGCTCGCTCGCGGTGATCGCACCGAGCGTGTCGGCCCAGCCGGTCGACCCCGACGCCGCTTTCGCCGTCCAGCAGAACCCGCAGACCGTCGACCCGCGGGCGGTGGGCGGCGGCTGGGTCGGTTACCTCTCCTACCCCGATCCCGGCGCCGACGACCGGCCGAACCGCATCCCCGAAGCCGCCGGCGGCTGGACCGACTGCGTGCTGCGCCGCGACCGGGACGGGCAGTGGTGGTACGAGAGCCTTTCCGGAGCCGCCGTTGCGGACTGGCTGGCCGCCGCGCTGGCCACGGCGCCTTCGCCGGTCCGCGACTGCCGGATCGACTGGGGTGCCGCCGACCGGGCCGCCCACCGCGACGGCGTGCTCAACTGCCTGGAGGCCATCCGCGCCGGCGAGGTTTACCAGGCGTGCGTGTGCACGCAATTCACCGGGACGATCAGCGGCGCCCCGCTGGATTTCTTCGCCGACGGCATCGCCCGCACCTCCCCCGCGCGCGGAGCCTACCTCGCCGGGCCGTGGGGCGCGGTGGCGTCGCTGTCTCCCGAGCTCTTCCTGCGGCGGCGCGGGACGCTCGTGACGTCCAGCCCGATCAAGGGCACCCTGCCGCTGGACGCGTGGCCGTCGGCGCTGCGGGCTTCGGCGAAAGAGGTCGCCGAAAACATCATGATCGTCGACCTGGTGCGTAACGACCTCGGCCGCGTGGCGATCGTCGGCACCGTCACCGTGCCCGAGTTGTTGGTGGTGCGGCGCGCCCCGGGCGTGTGGCACCTGGTGTCCACCGTGTCGGCGCGGGTGCCCGCCGAACTGCCGACGTCGGCGCTGCTGGACGCCGCCTTCCCGCCGGCCTCGGTCACCGGCACCCCCAAACACCGTGCCCGCCAACTGCTTTCGCAATGGGAGCCGCATCGGCGCGGAATATATTGCGGTACAATCGGTTTGGCTTCTCCCGTGGCGGGATGTGAACTCAACGTGGCGATTCGCACCGTCGAGTTCGACGCCGCGGGCAGCGCCGTGCTTGGCGTCGGCGGCGGCATCACCGCCGACTCGGATCCCGACGCCGAGTGGGCCGAATGCCTGCACAAGGCGTCGCCCATCGTCGGGCAGCCCCGCATCGCGGCCGCGTTCTCGGCAGGCTGACCCTCACGCGCGGCGCGACTGCAGGACCGCGTCGTAGAGCTGGCGCGACCGCACCCCGGGATGCTCGGCGGCCACCTCGCCGCAGGCGTCCTTCACCCGCGCACCGCCTGCGACCAGCTCCTCCACCCGGGCCACCAGCGACGGCAGGTCGACACGCGGGGCGGCGCCGGCCAGCACGACGGTGACTTCGCCGAGCACCCCGTCGTCCGCCCACGCCGCCAGCTCGTCGAGCGACCCGCGCACCACCTCCTCGTGCACCTTGGTCAGCTCCCGGCAGATCGCCGCCCGGCGGGCGCCGCCGAGTTGATCGACGGCGTCGCGCAAACACGCGGCGAGCCGGCGGGGCGATTCGAAGAACACGCAGGTGCGCCGCTCGTCGGCCAGCGAGTCCAGCCAGGCCCGCCGCGCGGCCTTCCTGCGCGGGGCGAACCCCTCGAAACAGAACTTCTCCGCGGGCAGCCCGGACAGGGCCAGCGCGGTCATCACCGCCGAGGGGCCGGGGAGGCAGGTCAGCGGGATCCCGGCATCCACGCACGCCGCCACCAGCCGGAAGCCCGGGTCGCTGATCAGCGGCATCCCGGCATCGCTGACCACCAGTACCGTCGCGCCGGCTTGCAGCGCGCTGATCAGCGGGTCCACCCGGGCTGCCTCGACCCGGTCGAACAGGCTGATCACCCGGCCGGTGATGGTGACGCCCAGGGCTTTCGCCAGCGTGCGCACCCGCCGGGTGTCCTCAGCCGCCACCACGTCGGCGTGAGTGAGGGCATCGATCAGGCGAGGCGAGGCGTCCGACGGCTGGCCCAACGGAGTCGCGCCCAGCAACAGGCGGCCAGTGGTCATGACGGACAGCCTACGATCGACACCGATGTCCGCCCCGCCCCGCGAAACCTTGGTCGCCGGCCAGGAGCGTGTCGTGCCCGCGGTCAGCCCGGGGCCGATGGTTCCGGTGGCCGACTTCGGTCCCACCGATCAGATTCGCGGCTGGGTCGTGACGGGCGTGATCGCCGTGCTGGCAACGATCAGCCGGTTCCTCAACCTCGGTTCGCCGACCGACGCCGGCACGCCCGTCTTCGACGAGAAGCACTATGCGCCCCAGGCCTGGCAGGCGCTGCACAACCACGGGGTGGAAGACAACCCGGGGTTCGGCCTGGTGGTCCACCCGCCGGTCGGCAAGCAGCTGATCGCGATCGGCGAGGCGATCTTCGGCTACAACGGCGTCGGCTGGCGGTTCACCGGCGCCCTGCTGGGCGTGGTGCTGGTTGTGCTGGTGACGCGGATCGTCCGGCGGATCAGCCGGTCCACGCTGGTCGGCGCGATCGCCGGGATTCTGGTGATCTGCGACGGCGTCAGCTTCGTCACCGCGCGGACCGCCCTGCTCGACGGCATCCTCACCTTCTTCGTGGTCGCGGCGTTCGGCGCGCTGATCGTCGACCGGGACCAGGTCCGCGAGCGGATGCACGTCGCGCTGCTGCAGGGGCGCGCCGCCGAGACGGTGTGGGGTCCGCGGCTCGGGGTGCGATGGTGGCGCTTCCTGGCGGGCGTCCTGCTCGGATTGGCTTGCGGGACAAAGTGGTCCGGGCTGTACTTCGTGTTGTTCTTCGGCGCGATGTCGCTGGCGTTCGACGTGGCGGCGCGGCGCCAGTACCAGGTGACCCGGCCCTGGGTGGGGGTCTTGCGGCGTGATCTGATCCCGACCGCGTACGCCCTGGTGGTCATCCCGTTCGCGGTGTACCTGGCCAGTTACGCGCCATGGTTCGCGTCCGAGACGGCGATCGACCGGCACGAGGTGGGCCAGTCGATCGGCCCCCATTCGGTGGTCCCGCTGCCGGATGCCATCCGGTCGCTATGGCATTACACCGCCAAGGCTTTCGACTTCCACAAGAGCCTGACCAACGCCGCAGGCAACTACCACCCGTGGGAGTCCAAGCCGTGGGCCTGGCCGATGTCGTTGCGGCCGGTGCTGTACGCGATCGACCAGCAGAACGTGTCCGGGTGCGGTGCGCAGTCGTGCGTCAAGGCGGAGATGCTGGTGGGCACCCCGGCCATGTGGTGGCTGGCGGTACCGGTCCTGGTCTACGCGTGTTGGCGCGCGTTCGTCCGTCGGGATTGGCGTTACGCCGTTGTGCTGACCGGTTATTGCGCGGGGTGGCTACCCTGGTTCGCCGACATCGACCGGCAGATGTACTTCTTCTACGCGGCGACGATGGGGCCGTTCCTGGTGATGGGCATCGCCCTGATATGTGGGGACATCCTCTATCCGCCCGGCCGTACTCACGGCCTGAGCTCGGAACGGCGCACGCTCGGGCTGATCGCGGTCTGTTGTTATGTGGCGTTGGTGGTGACCAACTTCGCCTGGCTGTTCCCGGTGCTCACCGGGTTGCCGATTTCGCAGCAGACGTGGGACATGGAGATCTGGCTGCCCAGCTGGCGCTGACGTCTTCGGCGTCGAGATTGCCGTGAGGGCTGTACAAATCGCGTTGTCCACAACCATGGCGGCAATGTGAACGGGCCAGTGGTGGTGACGCTCATGATGAGCGCATGGCTAGGGTCTTTGTCGGGAGCGAAGCGATAGCGCGCGGATCGCTGACCCGGGGTCAATTGCGTTGGAATTACCGCCAAATCCATCGGGACGTATACGTGCCGAAGAACGCGGGCGCATCGCTCCATGACAATATCTACGCCGCCTGGCTGTGGTCGGGCCGGCGGGCGATCATCGCCGGCCGGGCCGCAGCCGCACTCCACGGAGCGAAATGGGTGGACGATTTTGTCCCGGTAGATGTCGTCGGGCCTTTCAACCACGCACCGCCCGGCATCATCGTCCGTCGGGACCATATCGCCGCCGAGGATCTCGTCGAACTCCATGGCCTACCGGTGACCAACCCGGCGCGAACGGCGTTCGATCTGGCCCGGCACCTACCCCGCGGTCTGGCGGTTGCCCAACTCGACGCGCTGTCGGCCGCGACGGCCCTCGACCCGTTAGACGTGACTCGGCTGATCGCTCGTAACAAGCGGGCCCGCGGCGTCCGACGATGCCAAGTCGCCCTGTCCCTGATGGACGGTGGTGCGCAATCGCCGAAAGAAAGCTGGTTGCGGCTGGTCTTGATCGACGCCGGTCTTCCACGGCCCACCACGCAGATCAGAGTCACCGACGGGCGGCTCGTGGCCTACCTGGATATGGGTTGGGAACAACCGATGGTCGCGGTGGAGTACGACGGCGAGCAGCACCGCACCGACAGAAGCCAGTACGTGAAGGACATTCGTCGAGCGGAGATGGTGAGCCGCCTCGGTTGGACTGTGATCAGGGTGATCAACGAGGACCGGCCCCGCGTCATCGTTCAACGGGCACGCGATGCGTTGGCGAGCCGATCGTCATCGAGATTGCCGTGAAGGCTGTGAACTGGCCGCCAATCACGACCACGCCGGCAATCTCGACGTCTAGCGCAACGGATCGCGGGCCACGGGGCACGACATGCACCGGGGGCCGCCGCGGCCGGTGCCCAGTTCGGAGCCCGCGATCGTGAGCACCTCGATGCCCGCGTCCTGCAGGCGGGCGTTGGTCTGCGCGTTGCGCTCGTAGGCGACGACGACGCCGGGCGCCAGCGCCAGCGTGTTGTTGCCGTCGTCCCACTGCTCCCGTTCGGCGACGACGGGGTCCAATCCGGTGTCGATGACGCGCAGCCGGTCGATCTCCAGCGCCTTGGCGGCGGCCTCCAGGAACGGCGCCTCGTCGCTGATGGCGACGCCCTCGGGCGTGCGCTCGATGGTGAACGCCGAGAGCGTGTCGACGACGTTGGCGTACATCACCACGGTGTCGGTGTCGACCATCGTGCACACCGTGTCCAGGTGCATCTGGGCGCGGCGCTGGGCGATCGGCACGGCGAGCACCTTGCTGGCGAGGCCGTCGTCGAAGAGGCTGCGCGCCAACGCTTCCGCGCCGGCCGGGGTGGTCCGCTCGCCGACGCCGACGGCTATCACACCCGGGCCGAGCAGCAGCACGTCGCCACCCTCGACGGGCGCGGTGCGCGACTCGTAGGCGCGCCGCACCCCGGTGAACCGCGGATGATGGGCGTAGATCAGGTCGGTCAGCGACGCCTCGCGCACCCGGGCGCGCAACGCCAGCGTGGGGATCACCACGCGCGGACCGATCCAGATCGACGAGTCGCGGGTGAACACCAGGTTGGGCAGCGGCTCGATGACGAAGTCCGCGCCCTGGTGCATGCGCAGCACCAGCGAGACGTCGGTCCGGATATCCGACGGCAGTTCGTTGAACGTCATGCCGGCCATCAGCACGTGGGCCAGCCTGTCCGCGTCGAGCCCCCGCAGATAGCCCGAAAGTGCTTGCGCCAGAGGCACTCCCAGCCGGCGCGCGTCGACAGCGGCGGCCACGCCCTGCATCCGGGCGGCCCCGCTGTGGGTCAGGGCCTCGGCCAGCAGGTCGGCCAGCAGCAGCACCTCCACCCCGCGGGAGCGGAGCAGCTCGGCGAACTGGTCGTGTTCGTCCTGCGCGCGGGCGACCCAGGGCAGCCCGTCGAAGAGGAGCTGATCCATGTTGCGCGGATTGAGCCGCCGCAGCTCGCCGCCGGGGCGGTGCAGGATGACGACGCGCAGCGCTCCCACCTCGGAATTGGTGCCCAGCTCAACCACACCCACCACGGTAGCGGCGCCGGACCCGGCCGTCCCGGCGCCCGGCCACTCGAACGGGTGTGCGATAGACTGGGCGCCGTGGAGATGGCGGTACAAGGCTCCCTGTTCCAGCACACCGAGCGCAGGCAACTCGGTGACGGCGCCTTTATCGAAATCCGCGCCGGCTGGCTCACCGAAGCCGACGACCTGCTCGAAGCGCTCCTGACCGCGGTTCCGTGGCGGGAGGAACGCCGCCAGATGTACGACCGGGTGGTCGACGTGCCGCGGCTGGTGAGTTTCCACGACCTCACGGTCGACGAGCCGCCGCATCCCCTGCTGGCCCGGCTTCGGCGCCGGCTCAACGACATCTACGCCGGCGAACTCGGCGAGCCGTTCACCACGGTCGGGTTGTGCTGCTACCGCGACGGCTCCGACAGCGTCGCCTGGCACGGCGACACCATCGGCCGCAGCAGCTCCGAGGACACCATGGTGGCCATCATCAGCCTCGGCGCCACCCGCACGTTCGCCATGCGGCGGCGCGCGCGTCCTGCCAAAGGCCCGTCGTTGCGGCTGCCGCAGGCGCATGGGGATCTGCTGGTGATGGGCGGATCCTGCCAACGCACCTGGGAGCACGCCGTGCCCAAGACGTCGGCGCCGGTGGGCCCCCGCATCAGCATTCAGTTCCGCCCGCGCGGCGTCCGCTAGCTGCGGACGGCCTTCACCGCGCTCACCAGCAGGTCGCGGGCGCGCTGCGTATCGACCGGCGCGACCGGCTGCCCGGGGATCACCAGCGGATTGGCCGTGACGATCACCTGGTAATCACCGAACTGGGCCGAATAGTCGTAGAGTTCGCCGGTGCGCGGCCCGCCGGCGACCAGCGCCTGCAGCACGCGGTGCACCCCCAGCGTGTGAGTCCCGTCGATCTGCGGGGCGTCGACCACCTCCACGCCGCCGCGGAGCTGCGGCCCGGAGAACGCGATTTTCGCGCAGTCCTTGCCGGGTTCGTTGAGAGGCAACGCTTTTGACGTTTCCACGGCGATGACCACGAACCGGTTGCCCTTGCCCTCGGCGGACACCGCGGCCATGTTGCCCTGCAGGTCCGGCGGCATTTCCGGCCCCGTCGCCGCCTTCGCGCAGGTGGCGGGATCGAACGTCAGCCCCTCCGGGAGCTTGCGTCCGGACAGCACCTTGGGATCGATCCCCCGCTCGCCGATATCGGTGACCTTGAAGTCCGGCCCGAAGCTCGACTTCACGTCGGCGACCTTCTTGATGTCGGCTTTGGCCGAGGTCGCCTCCCCCGACGAGCAGCCTGCGAGCACACCCACCACCGCGACCGTGACCGCCACCTTGAACACCGTGGCTAATCTACCCAAGGCGGTTGCGTCAGCTGCGCAACGTGGACACCGTTTTGACGAGCAGATCGCCGGCGAATTGCGGTGGCAGCGCGGGCACCACCGAACCCGGATCGGTGGTCAGCGTGGTGAACGCGTAGAAGTTCCCCAGGTACGCGGTGAAGGTGTATGTGCGCGAATCTATCTCGGTGCCCGACTCGACCGACGACTTGACGTCGGTGACCATCCCGACGGTTTGGGCGCCCTCGATGTGCGGGGCGTCGATCAGGTGCACGGTCGCCGTCGTGCGCCCGGCGGTCATCGTCCACTGGCCACACGCGGCTACCACATCGTCGGGCAGATCCACCGGCCCCGGCAAAGCCACCACCACCGCGTCGACGATGCCGCCGCTACCCGACCCCGACACGCCCTGGGCCGTCTGGTCGCGCCCATTGCCGGGATCGGCGAGCTGACCGCATTGCGCCGGCTTGGCGCGGGTGTCCGACGCCTCCGGCCCGAGGCTCCAGATCACCCGGGGTGACGCCCCGCCGGGAATGCCCGTGGTCGCCTCGTAGCCGGGCGGGAGCTCGCGAACGACGCGTTTGATGTTGGCCGGGTTGACCGCCTTCGGCGCCGGCGTTTTCGTCGGCGCGGGCGAGGGAACGGGGGCGGGCGCGTGACCGCACGCGGCAACCACCAACGCGAGCGCGCAAACCGGGCCGATCCGGAACGGGCTCAGCCGACCACCTCGATCATCTGGCGGGCGACGTGCTCGATCTGGGCGGCCACGTCACGCCGGAACCCGTGGTCGCGCCGGTGCGGCACGTCGATGACGGTGGTGATGACGCCGATGTCCTCGCGCTGCCAGACCGCCCCGTAATGGTCCATGATGGTGCGCATCGGCAGGTTGTCGGAAAGCATTCGCGCGGAGAATCTTTCGACCCCGGCGACCCGAGCGGCGATCGACAGCGCATTGACCAGGAAGGTGCCGATCCCCCGGCCCTGATAGGCGTCGGCGACGGTGAAGGCGATCTCGGCGATGCTGCGGTCGGCCTCGTCACGCACGAAACGCGCGTCGGCCACCGGGTCGCCGCCGTCGATCACCACCCAGACGAAGTGGTCGACGTAGTCGACCTCCGACAGGTAATGCATCAGCGCCGGGGTGGGCAGGCGCGGCGTCATGAAACGCCGGTACAGCGTCTCGCTGGAGAATTGGATGTGCCCGTGCACGGTTCGCTCGCTGTCACCGGGCAGCACCGGTCGCAGCATCAGGTGCGTGCCGTCGCGGACCCGGATCGGGATCGGCGTGATGAACCCGGCGAGCCGCTGGCGCACCGTCCGCAGCAGCCGCTCCATCACCCCGGGGATGTGCACCATGCGCGCGAACGCGTCGTTGTCACCGATCCAACCCGTCAGCGGCCCGGCGGTGGTGACCGTCGCGGTCCGCGGGATGTGACGCAGCAGCGCGATCTCCCCGATCAGCATCCCCGGGAACGCATGCTCGACGATGACCACACCGTCGTCGCCGACGTGGGTGATCTCGACGATGCCGGACGAGATGAGCAGGAAGGAAACGGCCTGCTCGCCCTGCTTCATCAGCACTTGGCCGGACCCGGCGCGCAGCGGTTGCAGGGAGGCGGCCAACGGCGCGAGATCGGAGGTGGGACACCCCTCGAAGATGTCCATCGTCGCCAGCTCGTCCGCGCGCGCGCCGGTCAAGGCCACTGCGATAGCCCGCCGATCACACGGTCGTGGCGTGGGTCTGCGCCTCGCGGTGACCGCCGCTTTGCCATGACCTGCCCGCCTGCGTTGCCGTCGTCTACCCCGCCAGTCCCGAAACTCCCGACGCGGTCGGATGTTGCCCAGGTTATGGGCTCGGTTCCGGGCGCGGCAAGGACGCGCGGCCGATAGTTCGCGAGGGCGCGTCGGCCGGTCCGCCGGTGATGCCGCGGGGCATGATGATCGGGTGAGCGCAGGCCGCCGAAGTTCACCGAGGCTGACCGGCGCGGGACCGCGGAAAATCCAGGTGGGCGGTCTCTGGTTCGACGCCCTGACCCAGGAACAGGTCGTCGGGGCGGTGCGCGGCGCCTGGGCCGCCGGCCGCGGCGGATCGATCGTGCCGGTGAACATCGACGTCGCCCTGGCGGCCGCCCGCCGCACCGAACTCGCCGACCTGATCGCCCGCGCCACCCTCGTCGTCGCCGACGGCATGCCGCTGGTGTGGGCGGCGCGGGCCAAGGGCGACAGGCTGCCCGAGCGCGTCGCCGGCTCCTCGCTGATATTTCCGCTGAGCGCCGCGGCGGCCGCCGACGGCAAGTCGGTCTACCTCCTCGGCGGCGCCGAGGGCGTACCGGAGCGGGCGGCCGAGGCGCTCGTCGCGCACTCGGCCGGCCTGCGCATCGCGGGCACATGCTCGCCGCCCTTCGGCTTCGATCAGACGGAGGAGGGGGCGCGGCGCGCCGTGGCGGCCGTCGTGGCCGCCGCTCCCGACCTGGTCTTCGTCGGCCTGGGCTTTCCCAGGCAGGAACGGCTCATCGAATTGCTGCGCGCGGAGCTGCCCGGCGCCTGGTGTCTCGCCTGCGGTGGCGGCATCGCGATGACCGCCGGGATCGTCCGCCGGGCGTCCCCCGTGCTGCAACGGCTGGGCTTCGAGTGGGTGCACCGGCTGGCGCTCGAGCCGCGCCGGCTCGCCCGCCGGTACCTGCGGGACGATCTACCGTTTGCGCTGGCATTGGTGATTCGCTCTGCGGCGCAACGGTTTAGGCGGGACTAGATTCCTTCGCGCTCAAGATGATTCGCACGGCGGCGGCGAGGTCGTCGACCACGACGTCGGCGCCGTGAGCGTGTCCCCCGCCGGGGCGCAGCAGGACGGTCGCCGCGCCGGCCGCCCGGCCGGCCAGCACGTCGGTCTCGCTGTCGCCGATCATCACCGACTCGGCCAACGCGAATCCGTGCTCGCGCGCCGCGCGCAACAACATGCCCGCCCCGGGCTTGCGGCAGTCGCAGCTGGCCGCCGCGTGCGGGCAGTGGTACTCGGCGTCGAGGCGGGCGCCCTCGTCCGCCAGCAGGTGTTCCAGCCGGTCCTGGACGGCGGCGAAACGCGCGGCCTCCGCAGCCGGTTCGGACAGCCAGCGCTGATTCGTCACCAAGACGGTGCGCAGGCCCGCCGCGTTCAACGCGGCCACCGCGCGGGCGGCGCCGGGCAATAGCACCAGCTCTTCTGGCGACCTGACGTACTCGCCGTCGGCGGCCTTGACGTTGATCGTCCCGTCCCGGTCCAGGAAGACGGTACGGACGTTGCGCAGATCGGGCATCCGGTCGGTCTCAGGAGGGCCGGTCAAACAGCGCCGCTTCGACCATCTCGCAGATCGAGTGACCGAGGTGCAGGCATGCCTCCTGGACGCGGCCGGTGTTGTCGCTGGGCACCCGGATGCACAGCGCGGCGACGTCGGCCACCTTGCCGCCGCGCGCACCGGTGAGCGCGACGGTCGCCATCCCGGCGTCGGCGGCCGCCTCGAGCGCGCGAACGACGTTCGGTGAGTTGCCCGAGGTGGTGAGGCCGACCACCACGTCGCCCGCGCGGCCGGCGGCGAGCACCTGGCGGGCGAACACCTCGTCGTAGGAGTAGTCGTTGCCGATCGCTGTCATCGCCGCGGTGGCGTCCGGCAGGCTGATCGCCGCCAGACCGGGTCGGTCAAACGCGAAGCGGCCCATCAGTTCTGCGGCCAGATGCCCCGCGTCTTGCGCGGATCCGCCGTTGCCGAAAAAGATCACCTTCCCGCCGGAGCGAAGCGAGGAGATCATCAGCCGCGCGATCTCGACGGTCTGCGCGGCGATGGCGCCCGAGAGCATTTGCTGCTTGACGGCGATCGTGTCCGCCAACCGCGCCTGGACCAGCTCGACGCTCGGGGCGACGACATCCGAGCTGCTCATGCCTGCCATGTCGTGAGTCCTTTGCTCTCGAAGGCGAATTCGGTGATGGTCGCTCCGGCCGACTCGAGGGATTCGATGAGGCGGTGTTTCTTCGCGAAATCGCAGAACAGCAGGATGTAACCGCCGCCGCCGGCCCCGGTGATCTTGCCGCCGAGTGCACCGTTGCGCAGGGCCAGGTCGTAGAGCTCGTCGATGCGTTCGTTGGTGATGTAGGGCGACATGCGCTTCTTCTGCGTCCACGCCTCGCCGAGCAACGCGCCGAAATCGTTCAGCTTGTTCGTCAGCAGGGCGGCCTTCATGGCGACCGCCAACTCCTTCTGCGCCCGCAGTCCCGCCAGGGTGTCGTCCGCGCCCGTGGTGGCGCGCCGCGTCTGGTCCTCGATCACCCGCGCGGAATCCCGCGTGATGCCCGTAAAGCACAGCAGCAGGCTGAGTTCCAGCTCGAACGCGGTCTCCTCGCGGATGCGCAGCGGGTTGACGATCACGCGGTCGGTGAACTCGATGAAGTTGAATCCCCCGAACGTCGCGGCGTACATGTCCTGCATGCCGCCCGTGATGCCCAGGTCCTCACGCTCGATGGCGCACGCCAGCTGCGCGGTCTCGTATTCGCCCATCGGGACGCGGTAGTGCTCGGCGAGCAGGCCGGTGAGGGCAACCATCATCGTCGACGACGAGCCCAGCCCCGAACCCGGCGGTGCGCTCGACCGCAGCACCAGGTCGTAGCCGTCCGTGCCGTCCTTGCCGAACCTGCGCACAGCGGCCTTGATCAGATCCAGGCTGCCGTCGTAGAGGATCTCGCTGTCGAGCGTCATCTCGTGGGTGGTCTTGAAGTCCACCGACTCGATCGTGACCCTGCGATCGGTCCGCGGGGAAAGCGAACCCTGCGCGTAGCGGTCGATGGTCGCCGACAGGACGCAGCCGCCCTCGGTGGTCGGGAACGGCGGTACGTCCGTGCCGCCCCCAGCGAACGAGATCCGCAGCGGCGCGCGGGCACGGATTCTTGGCCGGGGCAGGGGATTCACTGTCGACGTATATCCGCTCAGCCGGCCGACGCGCGTCCCGCGATAGTCGGCGAAATGTGCGCCACGTGCCAACCCCAATGCATCGATCTCTTCGGAAGAGCCCTAGCGTAGCAGCCGGATCGGCAGAAAAATCGGGATTCACCTGCGGATTGTGCCCACCCGTCCACGCCTTCACGAAAGCCATGAAATGAGCCAGGATGCAGTCGAATTGACCCGCGGCCTCCTCACCGAGACCGCCACGCTGCGGCACGGTTTCCTCGACGTACTGGGCGAGTCGACGACTTCGCCGGCCCCGACGTTCGCCCAGCGCGCCATGAACAGCCCTCTCGTCGCGACAATCTACGAGCGGCTGTGGCGGCCGGCCGCCTTCTACGTCGCCAGCGGCGTCACCACCGGCGCGGAGCAGCGGCGCGCGGCATCGGCGCTGAAGCTGTCCGGCGCAGACAGATTGCTCGATGTCGCCTGTGGCCCAGGCAATTTCACGGGTTCCCTGGCCGCACAACTATCGGACGGCGGGCTGGCCGTCGGCTTCGACATCTCCGAGCCGATGCTGACGCGCGCCGTCTTGGACAACAGCGCCCCGCGCACCTGTTATGTCCGCGGCGACGCTCGCGCGCTGCCGTTCGCCGACGAGACTTTCGACGCGGTCTGCTGCTTCGGCGCGCTGTATCTGATGCCCGAGCCGTTCGGTGTGGCACGCGAAATGGTGCGGGTGCTGCGGCCCGGGGGGCGGATCGCGATCCTGACCAGCTACACGCCCGACCTGCCCGCGATCCGGTACGCGATGACCAGCGGCGCGCGCGTCATCGGGCTGACCATGTTCGACCGGCACGCCTTCGTCGAGCTGTTCGCCTCGGCCGGCCTGGTCGACGTCGAGCAGCAGACCCAGCGCGCGTTGCAGTTCGTCGTCGCCGCTAAGCCCGAGAGCTAGGACGCCACCTTGCCCACGCCGAGCACCCGGACGACCGGCGTTCCCGCCTCGCACTCCAATACCCAGGGTTCGCCGCCGTCGACGGGCTCCGAGGTGAGCGTGAACATCACCGGCCGGCCGCTGCGCTGCGTCATCTGCGTGCATTCCACCCGGAACAGGCGATAGTCGCCGCCCCGATCGATCGCGAGCGAGAACCCGGGCCGCACCGACTCAACCGGCACCTTCTGCAGGTAGTAGTCAACGTTCATCCGTCGACCGTAGGGCCGTCAGAACGGCGCGCCGGGTGCCGCCACGCGGCTCTTAGGCAATGTTCAGGCAAATTTTGGGACGGCATTAGGGTTCGCCGCGCGCGTGCGCTCCCGGCTGCATGACGAACTCCACGACGATCGCCGCCATGTCGTCGATCGCACTGCGGAGCATGACTTCGTAACCGTGGGTGCTCAGCGTGGGCAGACATAGCAGGCCCGCGCGCGGCGTCAGACCGTTGGCCTTGGAGTGCGACGCGTCCGACTCAAAGGCGCCCAGCACCGCCCCCTGCGGCGACAGGCCCAAGTCGTTGGCGATGCCCGTCAGCCGGTCGGCGACGTCCTTGTCGTAGACGCACAGCGCGTCGCTATAGCCGATGATCGGGCCGCCGCTGACTTTGGTGCCGTACTCGCGCTCGGTCGGGCCGACCTCGAGCGCGAGGGTCAGGGTGCCGGGCAGCGATCCGCTGGCGTAGGTGCCCCCCACCCCGCCGATCTCTTCGTTGGTGGTGAACGCGAGATAGACGTCGTCGACGGGTCGTTGGCCGCGCTCGCGCAGCACGCGAGCGGCGCGCAGCAGGGCGGTCACCGCGGCGCGATCGTCGAGGAAGTAGCAGCCCAGATAGTCGCCGATTTCGACCAGGGTCCGCTTGCTGCGGTCGACGCACACCCGCGTGCCCGGGCGCACCCCCGCGGCTTCCAACTCGTCGGGGCTGCGGCCGGTGAAGACGTAGACGTGGTCCCAGTCCAGCGCCTTGTCGCCCTGGTCGGGCTTGGTCTGCCAGATCCGCTGGCTCTCCTGGGTGGTGTGTTCGGAGCCCAGTGTGAGGACCGCGGTCAGCGTGGCGTTCTCGCCGAGCACGGCGACCGGACCGAGGCCGAAGTTGCCCGGGTACATCGTCCCGAGCTGCGTCAGGTGCAGCGTCCCGTCCGCTTCCACCCGCTTGACGAGCATGGACAGTTCGTCCATGTGCGCCATGACCCGCGTCGCGACGCCGGGCTCGGCCGCCGAGGACACCCGGTGCCGGTGCCCGTGCCCGGCGCCCTCGGCGGGGGGCTCGGCACCGATGTAGCCGATCAGGTTGCCGGCGTCGTCGGTCCACATGTCGTCAACGACGGGACGGAGTTCTCGGGCACACACGGCGCGGACGTCGGCTTCCTGGCCGCACGGCCCGTAGGCCCACAGCAGTTCCTGCAACAGCTCGTCGATGGAATCGTCCTCGCGCGGCGCCATTCGGTCCTTTCGGTTGATGGCTTGTCGCAAGGATCAGTACCCGCGCCGCGTCATGGGCAATCGCGCTCACTCGCAGGCGAGTTCCGGTCGTTCGGGGCGGTGCGGCAGCAGGCTGGGCAGCCACTTCCCCACGTCCGCGGCCGTGAGGTTCGAGGCCCGCTCGAGGTGTTGGCCCACAACGATGTTCGCCTCCAACCGGGCGCGCGCCGCCACGTCGTCCGGGTTGCCGGAGGCGCACG
The DNA here is from genome assembly GCF_001666785.1 of Mycobacterium sp. E3305. Classification (NCBI taxonomy): domain Bacteria; kingdom Bacillati; phylum Actinomycetota; class Actinomycetes; order Mycobacteriales; family Mycobacteriaceae; genus Mycobacterium; species Mycobacterium sp. E3305. Next base: position 26,262 of record NZ_LZJA01000223.1, read on the forward strand.
CGGCGGGGAGATCACCCGACCGGTTGCCCTGGGGGGTCGCTCGCCGCGCGCTGGAACGGTGAACGACGCCGCGTACCATTCGTTGACGGTCGTCATTGACGGTCGTCAGCCAAAGACGTAGGGTGCGTCGATGGGGTCATCGCCCGCCTCCTCCGTGACCGAAACTCCACCCGGTGGCGTCCGGGAGGCCCGGCGACTCGAAACGCGGGCGCGCCTGTTCGACGCCGCGCTGGGCGAGATCGGGCAGCGCGGCTTGGCCGCGGCCGATGTCAGCGCCATCGCCGCCGCGGCGGGCGTGGTGCGGGGAACGTTCTATTTCCATTTCCCGACGAAGGAGCACGTGCTCGCCGAGCTGGAGCGCGCCGAGGAGAGGCGGATAATTGGCGAGCTCGGCGACGCCAAGGGCGATTTGGCCACTGTCCTGTCGGACGTCGTATCGCGGATACTCGACGCCGAAAATCGTTTGGGTGCAGGCGTTTTCCGGGACATGCTCGGTCTGCATTTCTCGCCATCGCGTCCCGTTGAAGAGGAGCTGGCGCAGCACCCGATCGCACAGTTCCTGGCGGGCGTGATCGGCCGTGCGCAAGACGCGGGACAAGTCTCGTCCGACGCGGACGCAACGGAACTGGCGATGTTCTTTCTCACCGGGCTCTTTGCGCTGCTCGCCGTTGGATCACACGACCCTGCGCTGTTAAGTCGTTACGTATCAACGAGTGTCAACGGAATGGAGAAACGATGAACAGCACGAGCATCGAGGGGTATCGCGATTTCCTCGCTAGGCGCGACGGCGAGGCCGACCTACTCAACCGACGATTGGCGAAGCGCGAGCAGTTCTTCGGTCAACTCGAAGCGAACCCCGTCCGGTCGGCCCACCCGATCGATCAACAGACGTTCCTGCGCAACCTGCGCCGCCGGCGGCCCGAGGCAGGCCTGGATCGCAAGATGCTGTTCCTGCTGGCGACGGCCAAGCTGAATCAGGCCGAGCGGTTCGGCGTGGGGCTCGGCGAAACCTACGGGCGCAACAGCGGTCACGATGCGCCGCCCGAAAGCGTCTACCTCGAACTGGAAGAGCACTACCACACCCGGCTGCTCGCATACGCGCTCGACGTCTTCGACCTGACGTTCCAAGTCGCCCCTCCCCCGTTCGTCATGCGCCAGTTCGTCAAAACCGGCGTGTTCATGCCGCAAAGGCTGGGCTTTGCGTTCGTCGGCGCCGGCGAGATGGCGGGCTGCATCATGTTCGACGAGTTACGCCGCGCCGGCACAGAACTGTTCGCCGACGAACCGGAAGTCTGCGCGCGAATCGAACTGCTCTACCGCGAAATCCTCACCGACGAGATCGGCCACGTCGGCTACTGCGCCTCGCGCTGCACCGCCGGCGAGCGGGTGATCATGCGCCGCATCTACCCGTTCGTGGGGCGGATGTTCGCCCGGCAAACCGCCGAGATCGGCATGCTGGTCGACCCGAAGGCGTTGCACGCCCGACTCGACCGGCCCTTCGACGTCGACGAGCTCACCGCCGGCCTGGGCAACGAAACCTATCTCGTCGCCCGTCCGTGAGGGGCGGCTCGCGCACCGCGTCGCGTGGCAGGTGGTTGGCGGGAGGGACTGAGGTGTGGGAAACCTCGAGCCACGGCCCGTTGCTTGAGCCGTAACAGTCTGGCCTCAGCTTGTTCCATTGGGACTCTGTTCAGTCCCTTCCTGAGTTGAGCCTGCCACCCGGTGGCCACCTACCGGTAGTGCTGATCGCCTTTCGGGGGCATTGTTCGCTCAATGGACTGCGGGGTGCTCGGCGAACCAAGGCCCGCGGACGCTGGAATTTGCCGACGGCCAGGCCAAATCGCCACGACGGATGGTCGCCGGTGCCATCCTTTTGGGTATGTCCGAGACGCGGCACGTTGTCCTGATTCACGGCAACTGGTCACGCGGAGAACAGCTGGCCGCCGCCCGCGCCGCGTTCCAGGATCGCGGTTACACCGCGCATACGCCGACGCTGCGGCATCACGAATTGCCGATCCACGAGGGGGCCGCCAAGGTGGCCTCCCTAAGCCTGCGGGATTACGTCGACGACCTGGTGGCCTTCGTCGGTTCGCTCGAAACGCCACCGTTGTTGGTCGGCCACTCGATGGGCGGCCTGCTCGCCCAACTGGTCGCCGCACGCACCCCCCACACCGGGCTGGTCGCGGCATGTCCCGCCCCCGCTGCCGGCATCGGCGGTTCGACTCCCGCCAACAGGCGGATGTCGGCGCCGTGGTTCCTGCGCTCGCGCGCCTGGGCCAAACCGGTGCCTCCTCCCCCGTTCGAGCGATTCCGGCAATGGGTGGCCAACACCCAATCTGAGGACACCGCCCGCGAGATATATGACGGCCTGGTTTGCGATTCCGGTCGAGCACAGTGCGAGATGCTCCTTGCGATACTCAGGCTCTCCCGGGCAACCCGCGTCGATGCCGCCGCGGTGAGCGCGCCGGTGTTGGTGATTGGGGGCGAATGCGACCTGATCGTGCCCGCAGGGGTGTTGCGCAAGACCGCGGCGCAATACCGGCACGCGGACGTCGTCGTGATACCCGACTCCGACCACATGGTCTTCTCGGGGGCTTCCCTACCGCTAACCATGAGCCACATTGACGCGTGGCTGACGAAGAATGAGCTCTTCGCCGCCACGCCGAACTAGGTGCCGTGACGCGCGCTTGCTGATCGACCGCCTTGGCGAAGCGCCCTTTACCTGGTCAATCTCTGTGGAGCTAAGGGGATTCGAACCCCTGACCTACTCGATGCGAACGAGTCGCGCTACCAACTGCGCCATAGCCCCTGATCGCTAGCAGGCTACCAGCCGCGGGCCGAACCGCCGAAATGCGATCGCTACTCGCCGACGGCTCGCGGCAAGTCCCTGGGCCAGCCGTAGTTGCGCATCGGCATCGCGTAGTCCAGGTGCTCGAAGATCGGGTCCTCGTCGTCGATCTCGAGAACCACCGCCCCCGGCCGCCGCAGGCGCGACGGGACCACGTCGTAGTCGCGGTCGTAGGCGTTCTCGACGCCCATACGCGCCCGCGACATCCGCTGCATCCGGCGGCGACGGACCTTCTCCTCGATGCGGGTCTGGCGCCGCAGGTACGCCAGGTAGAGCAGCGTCACGACGGTGGCGCTGCCGCACGCCCACCAGGCGGTCGGCGAAATCTTGAACGCGGCCGTGGCCGTGCCGACCAGCACGACGGCCATCACCATCAACACGCGCTTGCGGAAGGCGTACTTGCGGGCGCTGACCGCGGCGGCGGTCTTGGTGTCGAAGCGGCGGCGCCGAGAGGCGTTCCGCGGGACGGGCGGCGGCATCTCCTCGTCGTCGGCCTCGGCCTCGGGCTCCAGACCCGAAGAGTCGTCGACGTATTCGAAGCCCTCGTCGGCTTCGTCGCCGGCGTGGGCGACCACGTCGGTGTCGGAGTCCTCGTCGTCCTCGTCGGCCTCGGCTTCTTCCTCGACGACGGCATCGACGGCCGCCGGCAGGGCCTGAGAATCCTCGACGACATCGACGTCGAGGTAGTCGGGCTCGGTGAGCTCGGGTGTCGCGATCTTCATGACGACGGGGCGCGCGGCCCGCAGCTCCTCGGTGTCGTGCTCTTCGTCTTCGTCACCCTCGGCGAGGTCGAGCTCGTTGTCGGCCGACTCTTCCGGCGGTTTCCAGTCGGGGTCGCTGCGATGACCCGCGGCCGGGCCGCTGCGCTTGATCAGGCGGGAGTTCGCGCCGCCGTTGAGGACCCGGGTCGCCAGGGCGACGTCGCTGGTGCGGCGCACGGCGTCGCGTTTGCTGACGAGCATGGGCACCAAGACGAACAGCCAGAGCACTACGAGCGAGATCCACAACAGTGACTGCGGAATGCTTGGCATGACGACCTGCTCTCTTCGGTTCCGATTCCGCGAAGCCCCTCGGAGGCCAGCGCGGCCGGGTCTTGGTGACCAGGACAATTACACACCTGTAATTTGCCTCTCACAAGCACCACGAGTCACTCGTGTCGCGGTAGCCACACGGGGGCCAAATGCGCTAGTCGCGGCGCGGCCGCCCAGCGCGGGGCTGCGCCGTCACGCCCAGCTGGCGTGCCCGCCCCGGACCAGGGTCGATGCCACCGACCCGGACACCTCTTCGGCCGTAATGGCCATCAACAGGTGGTCCCGCCACGCCTTGTCGACCTCGAGGTAGCGCTGCAACAAACCCTCTTGCCGGAAGCCGACTTTTGCCAACACGGCCCGGCTGGCCGCGTTCTCGGGGCGCACGGTGGCCTCGACGCGGTGCAGCATCACCGGACCGAAGCAGTGATCCAGGCCCAGCGCCAGGGCTGCCGTGGCCACCCCGCCGCCGGTCGCCGACCGCGGCACCCAATAGCCGATCCACGCCGATCGCAACGCCCCATGGGTGACGTTGCCGATGGTCAGCTGGCCACAGAAGCGTCCGTCGAGCTCGATGACGTAGGGCAGCATGCGGCCCGCACGGGCCTCCGCGCGCAGGCCGGAGCACAGCGCCGGCCACGCGGCGACGGTGTGCCGGGTCGTCCAATCGCTCTCCGCGCTGGGCTCCCACGGCTCGAGGTGGGCGCGGTCGGCCAACCGGATGCGGCTCCATTGGGCGCCGTCGCGCATCCGCACCGCCCGCAGTCGGACGACTCCCGCCGGCACCCGCAAGGGCCCGACATCCAGCGGCCAGCCCGGGTGGCGGGCGTTGGTGCGCAACAGGTTCACGAGCTGGCGGAGTCGTTGCACTTAACCGCGCTGAGCCAGGAAGGCGACATCGACGATTTCGCCGGTGCGGATCTGTTCGGCGCCGCTGGGCACCACCACGAGGCAGTTGGCTTCGGCGAGGGTGGCCAGCAGGTGCGAGGACGCCCCGGGCGGCCCGCCGAGTGCCTGCACCAGGTATTCACCGGTCTCCTGGTCGCGCATCAACTGGCCGCGCAGGTAGCCCTTGCGCCCGGCGACCGACGTGATCGGCGACAGGGTGCGGGCCTGCACGATCCGGCGCATCGGCTGACGCTTGCCCAGCGAGAGCCGGATCAGCGGCCGGACCATCACCTCGAAGACCACCAGCGCGCTGACCGGGTTGGCGGGCAGCAGAAACGTCGGGACGCCGTCGCGGCCGAGCTGCCCGAAGCCCTGGACCGACCCGGGGTGCATCGCGACGCGGACGACTTCCATCTCCCCCAGCTCGGAAAGGACCGAGCGCACCGACTCGGCCGCGGCGCCGCCGACCCCGCCGGCGATCACCATCACCTCGGCGCGGTTGATCTGGCCCTCGACGGTGTCGCGGAATTCCTTGGGGTCGTTGCTGACGATGCCGATGCGGTTGACCTCGGCACCGGCATCGCGGGCCGCCGCCGCCAGCGCGTAGGAGTTGACGTCGTAGACCTGGCCGTTGCCGGGGGTGCGTGAAATGTCGACCAGTTCACCACCGACGGCCAACACCGTCACCCGGGGCCGCGGATGCACCAGCACCCGCTCGCGGCCGACCGCCGCGAGCAGCCCGACCTGGGCCGCGCCGATCACCGTGCCGGCGCGCACCGCGACGTCGCCGGGCTGCACGTCGTCGCCGGTGCGGCGCACGTACGCACCCGACGGCGCGCCGCGCAGGATCCGCACTCGCTTGCTCCCGCCGTCGGTCCAGCGCAACGGGATCACCGCGTCGGCGAGCGTGGGTAGCGGGGCTCCCGTGTGCACTCGGGCGGCCTGGCGCGGTTGCAGGCGGCTGGGGGTGCGCGCGCCGGCCTCGACGGTTCCCATCACCGGCAGGACCAGGCCCTCGCGCCGGTCTTCGTCCAGCTCGGCGTCGCCGGGCGGCGGCTCAGGCATGCTGTCGGCTCCCACTTCGCCGATGCCCAGCACGTCGACGCTGCGCACCGCGTAGCCGTCGATCGCGGCCTGGTCGAAGCCGGGCATGGGCCGCTCGGTGACAACTTCCTCGGCACACATCAATCCCTGCGCCTCGGCGATGGCCACCCGGATGGGCCGCGGCGCCACCGCGGCAGCGGTTATCCGGGCCTGCTGCTCCTCAACAGAACGCACAGCGCGCCTCTCTGCCCTCTGATGCCCCTGGCGGGCACCGCCCTCATCAGCCCTACGGGCGCCGTCGTGGGCCGGGCGTATCGGCCGGCTACTTCTCGGCCAGGCCTAACCGCGCCACCAACCATCGCCGCAAATCCGGGCCGTAGTCGTCACGATCCAATGCAAAGTCAACCGCAGCCTTGAGGTAGCCGCCGGGATTTCCCAAGTCGTGTCGAGATCCGCGATGCACGACGACATGCACGGGGTGGCCCTCCGCGATGAGCAACGCGATCGCATCCGTGAGCTGCACCTCGCCGCCCACCCCGCGGTGGACGCGGCGCAACGCGTCGAAGATGGCCCGGTCGAGCACGTAGCGGCCCGCGGCGGCGAAAAGCGATGGGGCGTCCTCTTGCTTGGGCTTCTCCACCATGCCGTTGACCTTCAGCACGTCCGGGTTGTCGTCACCGGGCACCGGCTCGACGTCGAAAACCCCGTACGCGCTGACCTCGTCGGGCGCCACCTCGATCGCGCACAACACGGTGCCGCCGTATTGCGCCCGCACCTTCGACATCGTTTCGAGGACGCCGGTCGGCAGCACCAGGTCGTCGGGCAGCAGCACCATCACGGCGTCGTCGTCCGACGTCAGGGTGGGCTCCACGCAGCCGATGGCGTGGCCCAGGCCGAGCGGCTCGGCCTGCACGACGGACTCGACCTTGATCAGCTGCGGCGCGCGCCGCACCTTGTCGAGCATCGCCTTCTTGCCGCGCGCCTCCAGCGTTCCCTCGAGGACCAGGTCCTCGACGAAGTGGGCGACGACGCCGTCCTTGCCCTCGGAGGTGATGATCACCAGGCGGTCGGCGCCCGCCTCGGCCGCCTCGGCGGCCACCAGCTCGATGCCAGGGGTGTCGACGACCGGCAGCAGCTCCTTGGGCACCGTTTTCGTCGCGGGCAGGAAGCGGGTACCAAGACCGGCAGCGGGCACGATCGCCGTGTGTGGGACCACCACTTTTGGGCTTGACATTGTTCACACGATAACCCGACAGCGGTTTGCCGAGTCGATGTGGCGCGGCCAAAGATCCGGCTGCAATGGTTGAGGCATGGCGACCACCGGTAAGGCCGCGTTGCGGGCCCAGTTGCAGGCGGCCCGCCGCCGCGTTGCCGACGAGGTGCGGGCCGAGGAGGCCCGGATGCTGAGCGGGCGGATCGAGGCCCTGAAAAGCATCATGAGCAGCGGTGACACCGTGTGCGCGTACGTGCCGGTGGGCGCCGAGCCCGGGTCGATAGACATGCTCGACGTGTTGCTGCGGCGGCCCGGACGCGTGTTACTGCCGGTTGCGCGCACGGCCGCCGACGGCGCGGCGCTGCCATTGCGCTGGGGCGAATATCGGCCCGGCACACTGACGTCCGCGCGGTGGGGGTTGCTGGAGCCGCCGGAACCCTGGTTTCCGGCCTCGGCCATCGCCGAGGCGAGCCTGATCCTGGTGCCGGCGTTGGCCGTCGACCGCTTTGGGGCCCGGTTGGGCCGCGGTCGTGGCTTCTACGATCGCTCCCTGGGCGGCCGGGGTCCCCACGCGCGGCTGATCGCGGTGGTGCGCGACGCGGAGTTGGTAGACCGGTTGCCCGCCGAGCCGCACGACATCCCGATGACGGACGCCCTCACGCCCAGGCGGGGACTAGTCGCGCTCGGTCGCGGGTAACAGATCGGGAATGAGTGACGTCACGTGGCGGTTCTAGCACTTGAGACGCTAGAGTGCTAACAGGCTTTTGCAACCATCCGGAGGTTTTCGTGCCGACTTACAGCTATCAGTGCACCGAGTGCGACGATCGCTTCGACATCGTGCAGGCCTTCACCGACGACGCGCTGACCACCTGCAAGCGCTGCTCCGGGCGGCTGCGCAAGCTCTTCAACTCCGTCGGAGTGGTGTTCAAGGGCAGCGGCTTCTACCGCACCGACAGCCGCGAGTCCGGCAAGAAGTCCGCGAGCTCGACCAACGGATCCTCGTCGAGCGACTCCGGCTCGAACGGCGCATCAAGCGAAAAGTCCGGATCGACCGAGAAGTCCGGTCCGAGCGAGAAGGCGACCAGCAGCTCCGCGGCGTCCACCGCGTCCGCCTCGAGCTGACGGGTTATCCACAACCGTTGCGCCGACGACGTTCGGCGCTGACCCCCATGCGCCTACCGTTGCGGCGTGGGCGAGTCGTCACTGAACCCAAGCCCGTTCGACCGCCTTTTGCTGCTGCGTCCCGATTGGACACGTACGGTGCTGGCGCGGCGGATCGCGGCGGGCGGGCTTGTCGTGTTGGCCGGCGTGGCGGCGCTGCGCTCCAACCCGGCGGGTGACTACGCCGAGGTGGTGGTCGCCGATCACGACCTGCGGCCCGGCGCCGCGTTGACGCCCGCGGATGTCCACCTCGAAAAGCGTTTGGCCGCAACCGTTCCCGATGGCTCACTGGCCGACGTGAGCGCGGTGGCCGGGTCGACGCTGGCCGGTCCGACGCGGCGCGGCGAGGTGCTCACCGATGTCCGGTTGCTCGGCAGCCGGCTCGCCGAGTCGACCGCGGGACCCGGTGCCCGCATCGTGCCGCTGCGCCTGGCCGACAGCGCCCTGATCGACCTTGTCCGCGTCGGCGACGTCGTCGACGTGCTGGCCGCACCGGCGACCGCGGGGCCGGAGCCGGCCCAGGCCACCCCCAAGGTGGTGGCCACCGACGCCGTCGTGGTGCTCGTGTCGGCCAAGCCGAAGGTCCAGGCCGCGGACGGTGACCGCGTAGTGTTGGTTGCGCTGCCGGCTCGCGTGGCGAACACGGTGGCGGGCTCGGCGCTGGGTCAGGCGGTGACCCTCACCCTGCACTGAGTGCCTCGCCGTCGTTGGCCCCGCAGCTGACAGCAAACTCTGTCCAATCCCAGGAAGGACATCTGAATGTTCAAAGGGTTCAAGGAGTTTCTCTCGCGGGGCAACATCATCGACCTGGCCACCGCGGTGGTCATCGGTACCGCCTTCACCGCGCTGGTCACCCAATTCACCGACAGCATCATCAAGCCGCTGATCAACCGCGTCGGTGTCAACGAGAAGTCGAATCTCGGCATCCTGCGGATCGGCATCGGCGGCGGCCAGACCATCGACCTCAACAACGTGCTGTCGGCCGCCATCAACTTCGTCATCATCGCGGCCGTCGTCTATTTCCTGGTCGTGCTGCCGTACACGACCCTGCGCAGGCGCGGGGAGGTCGAGCAGGCCGACGACGCCCAGATCGTTCTGCTGACGGAGATCCGCGACCTCCTGGCGCAGACCAACGTCGACTCGTCCGGTCGGCACGGCGGCGCTGCCACCACCACGACGCCCCCGCCGGAGCACGGACCGCGCGCCGACGCCGAGGCGTAGGGCCCCGGCTAGATCTCCAGGCTCGACAATTGCCCGATGATCTGTGCGGCGAGGGGATTCAGCGTCGCCATCCCGTCGCGCACCGCATAGCGGGAACCGGCGAGGTTCACCACCAACGTGCTCCCGGACACGCCGGCCAGGCCGCGTGACAATCCGGCGTCGGTGATGCCCGCGGAGAGCCCCGAGGCGCGAATGGCTTCGGCGATGCCGAGGATCTCGCGGTCCAGGATCTCGCGGGTGGCTTCGGGGGTGACGTCGCGTGGGGTGACGCCCGTCCCGCCGACCGAGACCACCAGGTCCACCCCGCCGATCACCGCGGTGTTGAGCGCGTTGCGGATCTCGACCTCGTCGGCCGCGACCGCGACCACACCGTCGACGACGAACCCCGCCTCCGTGAGCAGCTCGGTGACCAGCGGCCCGCTGTGGTCCTCATCCCCGTGGGCGGTGCGATCGTCGACCACCACGACCAGGGCCCGGCCAACCACCAACTCCGCACCCGTTTCCATGGGTGCCACCGTATAACCGAGCTCGGACAATCCGGCCGCCGAGGGTTCTTCGACTCGCATTACTGATCCGCCTTCCCCAGAGTCACCGGCACGGTACGGCTGCCACCACCAGCGGGATCCTGGAAGGTCAGCGAAATCTTGTCACCGGGCGCCTTCGACCGCACGGCGGCGACCAAGGCGTCGGCGCTGTTGATCGGGCGGTCGTCGACCTTGGTGACGATCACGTTCTTGGGCACTCCGGCGGTCGAGGCCGCCCCGCCCGGCACCACGTCGACGACCTTGGCGCCCGGGGAACCCTTGTCGTTGGTCACCTGCACGCCGAGCGACGCATGGGATGCCTTGCCGCTGCTGATCAGCTCGTCGGCGATGCGCTTGGCCTGATCGACCGGAATGGCGAAGCCGAGGCCGATCGATCCGCTCTGGGCGTCCGGCGAGTCCGCACCCAGGGTGGCGATCGCCGAGTTCACGCCGACCAGCTGGCCATTCATGTTGACCAGCGCGCCGCCGGAGTTACCCGGGTTGATGGCGGCGTCGGTCTGGATGGCGTCCAGCACGGTGTTCTGGTTGCCCGACTCACCGGTGGTGGACACCGGCCGGTTCAGCGCGCTGACGATGCCGGTGGTGACCGTGCCCGACAGACCCAGCGGCGACCCGATGGCCACCACCGGTTGGCCGACGCGCAGGTCCGACGAGGAGCCCAGGGAGATCGGGGTCAGGCCGGACATGCCCTGCACCCGGATCACCGCGATGTCGCTGGTGGGGTCGGCACCGACGACCGTGAACGGCGCGGTGCGGCCGTCGGCGAAGGTCACCGTCGTCTTCGGAGCAGGCCCGGCGGGACCGCCGGGCGGACCACCGGGGGGCGCACCGGGAACCACGGGCGCTTTCGGCGGCCCCGCGGCCGCCGCGACCACGTGATTGTTGGTCAGGATGAGCCCGTCGGCGGAAAGGATGATGCCGGAGCCCTCCTCGGACTGGCGGCCCAGATCCGTCTCCAGCATGACGACACTGGGCACCACCTTGGAGGCGACCTGTTCGACGCTGCCCGGCGGCATGTTGGCCGCCGGGACGCTGGGTGCGCCGATGACGGTGTGCCCATTGCTGGTGGTCGAATGCGTCCCAAGCTCGACGGCCGTCGCCGCGGCGCCGCCGATGCCGGCCGAAACCACCGCGATGGTAAGCGCACCGACAGTCAAAAGCCCTGCGCGGGAACGTTTTTGGGGACCCGGCGGCATCGGCGGCAGCATGCCGGGAATCGGGCCCGTGCCGGTGGCCCCGGGGACCGGGCCTACCCCGGTCCCGCCGGGGATCCGCCCGGGACCGGTGCCGCTGAACGGGTCATACGGCTGGCGGAACTGGTTGGTCTGCGATTGATGCCGCCAGTCGAACGGCTGGCCGTACGGTTGGGCGTGCCCCTGGCCGTAAGCAGAGGTCCCCGGGTGGCTCGGGGTGGGCGCAGGCTGATTCGGCGCAGGGTGGTACCCCGGCTGCTGCGGCGGTGGCGAATACCTCGGGTCATTCGTCATAGCGCTAGGTCGCTCTTCCTCTATCTCAGTATTCGGCTCGTCGGTTCGACAGGGCTCTTCAACAGTAGTGGCTGCACACCTACGTTGCCCGGGCGGACTGAGAGTCCACTGAGATAACGTTCGCGGGTTCCCGAGAGTTCGACTGGCCGGTCATCCGAACCGCGGGTTCGGTGACGGATTCTTCGCCGGCGGCCGCGGCAGACGACGCCGGATAGGCCGAGGGCGGCATCGGCCGGCCGGGCAGCAGCACGTAGAACGAGGTCCCGGGCGGCTGTCCGCCCGGCACGGTGTCCTCGACGCGGAGCAATCCACCGTGATTCAGCACGACCTTCTTGACGATCGCCAGCCCGAGCCCCGAACCGGGCATGGCGCGCGCGGTCGTCGACCGGTAGAAGCGCTCGAACACCAGCCGCCGTTCGTGCGGCGGGATGCCCGGGCCTTGATCGGAGACCACCAACTCGGCGTGCGACGGGTCGAGTTGCCGCATGGTGATGCCCACGTGACCGCCCGGCGGGCTCCACTTGGCCGCGTTGTCCAACAGGTTCAGCACGGCGCGCGACAGGCCCGCCGCGTCGCCGTACATCTGCCAGGGGGTTACGTCGACGTCGAAGTGAATGTCGTTGCGGCGCCGCCTGACCCGCTCCAGACTGCGGTCGATGACCTCGGACATGTCGACCGGTTCGTGCACCACCTGGCCGGCGTCGTCGCGGGTGAGGTCCACGAGATCACCCACCAGCGTGGACAGTTCCTCGATCTGCGCCAACACGTCGGCGCGGAGCTCGACCATCTCCTGCTCGGGCAGCCGCGGCGCCCCCGGTTCCATGGAGGCCATCAGCAGCTCGACGTTGGTGCGCAACGACGTCAGCGGGGTGCGCAGTTCGTGCCCCGCGTCGGTGACCAGCCGCGCCTGACGCTCGCGGGACTCGGCCAGCGCGCGCAGCATCAAGTTGAAAGCCTCGGTGAGCCTGGCCAATTCGTCGCTACCGAACACCGGGATCGGCCGCAGGTCGTCGGTGCGCGCCACCCGTTCGGTCGCCTCGGTCAGGCGGGCCACCGGGCGCAGCCCCGCCCGCGTGACCATGCCGCCCGCGACCGCGGCGACCGCGACGCCGATGCCGCCGACGATCAGCAGCACCCAGCGCAGCTTGGTCATCACGGCCTCGGTCGGCTTGAGGCTCTTGGAGATCAGCAGCGAGCAGCCATTGGGCAAGTGAATGGCCAGGACTCGTTGGTCGGACGCGGTGCGCCGGGACATGAACAGATCACCGCGGATCACCGCCTTTTCCGGCGCGCCGACCGGCAGCGTCTGACCCGGCTGTTGCGCCGTGTAGATCGAGTGGCCCGGGTTCACCAGCATCGCGTTGACATCCGAATACGCGGTGCCCTCGATGGCCTTGCCGGGATCGGCGGCCAGTGAGCCGCTGGCGATCAGCAGCTGAGCCCGGCTCTGCAACTGGTTGTCGATATCGCTATACAGCGCAGCCGAAATCACCGCGTACACGGCGAACGCCATCAGCACGACGACCATGGCCACCATCGACATCGCAAGCAGCATGACGCGCCACCGCAGGGACAACGAACTGGTGGCGCGCAGCGGCACGCGCTGGGGCCGTTGGTACCTGATCATCGCGGGATGTGACTCGTCACGGCGGCGTCTCCCGAAGGACATAGCCCACGCCGCGCACCGTGTGGATCAGCCGTGGCTCGCCGTCGGCCTCGGTCTTGCGGCGCAGATAGCCGACGTAGACCTCCAGCGCGTTGCCGGAAGTGGGAAAGTCGAAGCCCCACACCTCTTCCAGGATCCGGCTGCGGGTGAGTACGCGGCGCGGATTGGCGATCAACATTTCCAGCAAGGCGAATTCCGTGCGCGTAAGGCTGATTTGGCGCTGCCCGCGGGTGACTTCGCGGGTCACCGGGTCCAGCGTCAGGTCGGAGAACTGCATGGCCACCGATTCGGCGTCGTCGTCGTCCGGCTTGGTCCGGCGCAGCAGCGCCCGCATGCGGGCCAGCAGTTCCTCGAGCGCGAACGGCTTGGGGAGGTAGTCATCCGCGCCGGCGTCGAGCCCGGCGACGCGCTCGGAGACCGAATCACGGGCGGTGAGCACCAGGATGGGTAGGTCGTCGCCGGTGCTGCGGAGCTGACGGCAGACCTCGAGCCCGTCCAGCCGCGGCATCATCACGTCGAGCACGAGCGCGTCGGGCCGGTCGCTGGCGATCATCTCGAGCGCCTCCAGCCCGTCATGGGCCAACTCGACCGAGTAGCCATTGAAGGAAAGCGATCGGCGCAGCGACTCACGCACTGCGCGATCGTCGTCGACGACCAGTATCCGCACGGGCCTAGTGTCGTCCCGACGCCTGAGAGCCGGCTGAGAGGCGCGCCGGGTATTTGCCGAGATTAACTAACGCCGGTCCAGGTCGATCAGACCGAGGCGGGCCGCCTTGAGCAGCCGGCGGGGCACCTTGTGCTTCTGGCCGGCGACCGTCACACCGACGAGTTCGGTCTTGGTGGCCTTCCACTGCGCGCGACGGCTACGGGTGTTCGCGCGCGACATCCTGCGCTTGGGTACGGCCATGGTCGGGCCTAACTCCTCGTGTCGGGGGCTTGTCGCGCGGCGTGGCCGGTGCGGCCGAACGTGCGACGATTGCTCCCAGGATAGTCGGTGGCCTGCCGGGCACCAAAACGAAGCCCTCTGGCGCCGAGATGGCCGTGGCGGTCGTGATCCGGGCGCCGTCCACGACCGTGGCGGCAATCTCGACGTCGGAGGCGAGGGGCGTCCTTGACGTGACACTGGCGCGACCCGCTAACCTACCGGTTGGTTGGTTGGTTTGCGCTCACCGGTGAAACGCAGATTGGAGGACTGCATGGCCTCAGCTCCTGGTCGTGACGCGGTCCGGATCGCGAACTGCTCCGGGTTCTACGGCGACCGGCTGTCGGCGATGCGCGAGATGCTCACCGGCGGCGACGTGGACTACCTCACCGGCGATTACCTGGCCGAATTGACCATGCTGATCCTGGGCCGCGACCGGATGAAGCACCCCGAGCGCGGCTACGCCAAGACGTTTCTGATCCAGCTCGAGGACTGTCTCGGGGAGGCCCGCGATCGGGGTGTGCGCATCGTCGCCAACGCCGGCGGACTCAACCCGGCGGGGCTGGCCGCCGCGATACGCGTCCTGGCCGAGCGCCTCGGCATTCCCGCGCGGGTCGCCCACGTCGAAGGCGACGACCTGCTGGCGCGCGCCGCCGACCTCGGGCTGGGCAGCCCGCTGACCGCGAACGCCTACCTGGGCGCGTGGGGCATCGTCGACTGCCTGGGCGACGGCGCCGACGTGGTCGTCACCGGCCGGGTCACCGACGCCTCGGTGATCGTCGGAGCCGCCGCCGCGCACTTCGGCTGGGGCCGCACCGACTACGACCGGCTGGCCGGCGCGGTGGTCGCCGGCCACGTCATCGAGTGCGGCGTGCACGCCACCGGCGGCAACTACTCCTTCTTCACGGAGGTCGCGGACCTGACCCACGCCGGCTTCCCGCTGGCCGAGGTGCACCCCGACGGCTCCTCGGTGATCACCAAGCACGCCGGCACCGGCGGGCTGGTGAGCGTCGACACCGTCACCGCGCAATTGCTGTACGAGATCACCGGCGCCCGCTACGCCAACCCCGACGTCACCGCGCGGATGGACACCGTCGAGCTGTCCCCCGACGGCCCCGACCGGGTGCGCATCCACGGCGTGCGCGGCGAACCGCCGCCGCCCACCTACAAGGTGTCGCTGAACAGCATCGGCGGATTCCGCAACTCCATGACCTTCGTGCTGACCGGTCTCGACATCGAGGCCAAGGCGGACCTGGTGCGCCGGCAGCTCGACGCCGCGCTGACCGTCAAGCCCGCGGAGCTGCAGTGGTCGCTGGCCCGCACCGACCACCCCGACGCCGACACCGAGGAAGCCGCCAGCGCGCTGCTGCACTGCGTGGTCCGCGACCCCGACCCCGCCAACGTCGGGCGCCAGTTCTCCTCGGCCGCCGTGGAATTGGCTCTCGCCAGCTATCCGGGCTTTCACGTGACCGCCCCACCGGGCGACGGTCAGGTCTACGGCGTGTTCACCGCCGGCTACGTCGACGCCAAGGAGGTGCCCCACGTCGCGGTGCACGCCGACGGCACCCGGGTGGAAATCGACTGCGCCACCGAGACTTTGGAGCTCGCGCCCGCCGAGCCCCCACCCCTGCCGGAGCCGCTGCCCGACGGCCCGACCCGCCGGGTGCCGCTGGGCCGCATCGCCGGCGCCCGCAGCGGCGACAAGGGCGGCTCGGCCAACGTCGGGGTCTGGGTTCGCACCGACGAGCAATGGCGGTGGCTCGCCAACACGCTGACCGTCGAGCTGCTCAAGGAGCTGCTGCCCGAGGCCGCGGAGTTCGTCGTCACCCGCCACTTGCTGCCCAACCTGCGCGCGGTCAACTTCGTCATCGACGGCATCCTGGGCCAGGGCGTCGCCTACCAGGCGCGGTTCGACCCGCAGGCCAAGGGATTGGGCGAATGGTTGCGCGGCCGCCACGTCGACATCCCCGAAAGGTTGTTATGACTCTGTGGACGACGCCGGAGCGCGAAGAGCTGCGAAAGACGGTGCGCTCCTTCACCGAACGCGAAATCCTGCCCCACGCAGACGAGTGGGAGCGCGTCGGGGAGCTGCCGCGTGAGCTGCACCGTCGCGCCGGGGCGGCCGGCCTGCTGGGGGCGAACTTTCCCGAGGCGGTCGGCGGGGGTGGCGGCGACGGCGCCGACGCGGTGATCATCTGTGAGGAGGTGCATCAGGCCGGCGCCCCGGGAGGCGTGTTCGCGTCGTTGTTCACCTGCGGCATCGCGGTGCCACACATGATCGCCTCCGGCGACCAGCGGCTGATTGAGGAGTTCGTCCGGCCGACGCTGGCCGGCGACAAGATCGGTGCGCTGGCGATCACCGAGCCCGGCGGCGGTTCCGACGTCGGGCACCTGCGAACGTCGGCGGTGCGCGACGGTGATCACTACGTGGTCAACGGCGCCAAGACCTACATCACCTCCGGGGTGCGCGCCGACTACGTCGTCACCGCGGTGCGCACGGGCGGTCCGGGCGCCGCGGGCGTTTCGCTGCTGGTGGTCGAAAAGGGAACGCCGGGCTTCGAGGTGAGCCGCAAGCTGGCCAAGATGGGGTGGCGGTCCTCCGATACCGCCGAACTGTCCTTCGTCGACGCCCGAGTTCCGGCGGCCAACCTCGTCGGCGCCGAGAACAGTGGATTCCTGCAGATCGCGCAGGCCTTCGTCGCGGAACGGATCGGCCTTGCCGCGCAGGCGTATTCGAGCGCCCAACGGTGCCTGGACCTGGCGGTGCAGTGGTGCCACGACCGCGAAACCTTCGGTCGGCCGCTGAGCTCCCGGCAGTCGGTGCAGAACACGCTGGCCGAGATGGCCCGGCGCATCGACGTCGCGCGGGTCTACTCCCGCCACGTGGTCGAGCGACAGCTGGCCGGCGAGACGAATCTGATCGCCGAGGTGTGTTTCGCCAAGAACACCGCCGTCGAGGCGGGCGAATGGGTGGCCAACCAGGCCGTCCAGCTGTTCGGCGGGATGGGCTACATGGCCGAATCCGAAGTCGAACGCCAATACCGCGACATGCGGATCCTCGGCATCGGTGGCGGCACCACCGAAATCCTGACCGCACTGGCCGCGAAAACGCTTGGATACCAATCATGACCGTGCTGCAGTCCACGCTGGACCCGCAATCCGCCGCCTACACCGACGCGGCGTCGACGGCGACTTCCCGGCTCGAGGAGATCGACGCCGAGCTCGCCAAAGCGCTTGCGGGTGGCGGGCCCAAGTACGTCGAGCGCCACCACGGCCGAGGCAAGCTGACCGCCCGGGAACGCATCGAGCTGCTCGTCGACCCCGATTCCCCCTTCCTCGAGCTCAGCCCGCTGGCGGCCTACGGCAGCGCGTTCACCGTCGGCGCCAGCACCGTCACCGGCATCGGAGTGGTGTCCGGCGTGGAATGCCTGATCGTCGCCAACGACCCGACCGTCAAGGGCGGCACCAGCAACCCGTGGACGCTGAAGAAGATCTTGCGGGCCAACCAGATCGCGTTCGAAAACCGGCTGCCGGTCATCTCGCTGGTGGAATCGGGCGGGGCGGACCTGCCCACCCAGAAGGAGATCTTCATCCCCGGCGGGCGGATGTTCCGCGACCTCACCCGCCTGTCGGCGGCCGGCATCCCCACCATCGCCCTGGTCTTCGGCAACTCGACCGCCGGCGGCGCCTACATTCCCGGCATGTCCGACCACGTGGTGATGATCAAGGAGCGGTCGAAGGTGTTCCTGGCCGGTCCCCCACTGGTCAAGATGGCCACCGGCGAGGAGTCCGACGACGAGTCGTTGGGCGGCGCCGAAATGCATTCCCGCGTCTCCGGTTTGGGGGATTACTTCGCCGTCGACGAGCTCGACGCCATCCGCATCGGGCGCCGCATCGTCGCCCGGCTGAACTGGCGCAAAGGGGGCCCCGCGCCCGGGCCGGTCGCGGATCCGTTGTTCGACGCCGAGGAGCTGATCGGCATCGTGCCCGCGGACCTGCGTATCCCGTTCGACCCCCGCGAGGTGATCGCCCGCATCGTCGACGGCTCCGAATTCGACGAATTCAAGGCCATGTACGGGTCGTCGCTGGTGACCGGGTGGGCCCGGCTGCACGGCTATCCGCTGGGCATCCTGGCCAACGCGCGCGGCGTGCTCTTCAGCGAGGAGTCACAGAAGGCTACCCAATTCATCCAGCTGGCCAATCGCTCCAACACCCCGCTGTTGTTCCTGCACAACACCACCGGCTACATGGTGGGCAAAGACTACGAGGAGGGCGGGATGATCAAGCACGGCTCGATGATGATCAACGCCGTCTCCAACTCGACCGTCCCGCACATCTCGCTGTTGATCGGCGCCTCCTACGGCGCGGGCCACTACGGCATGTGCGGCCGCGCCTACGACCCCGGGTTCCTGTTCGCCTGGCCCAGCGCGAAATCCGCGGTGATGGGCGGCGCTCAGCTTGCCGGCGTCTTGTCGATCGTGGCGCGGGCCGCCGCCGAAGCGCGGGGTCAGCAGGTCGACGAGGAGGCGGACGCCGCGATGCGGGCCGCCGTCGAGGGGCAGATCGAGGCCGAGTCGCTGCCGTTGGTCCTGTCCGGGATGCTCTACGACGACGGGGTGATCGACCCGCGCGACACCCGCACCGTCTTGGGAATGTGTTTGTCCGCCATTGCCAATGGCCCGATCAAGGGGACGTCGAACTTCGGCGTCTTCCGGATGTGAGCCCCATGGTTACTCGAGTGCTGGTCGCCAACCGCGGCGAGATCGCCCGGCGGGTCTTCGCCACCTGCCGGCGGCTGGGCCTGGGCACCGTCGCCGTCTACACGGACCCCGACGCCGACGCGCCCCATGTCGCCGAGGCCGACGCCCGGGTGCGGCTGGCCAAGACCAACGACTACCTCAACGCCGAAGCGATCATCGCGGCCGCCCGCGCCGCGGGCGCCGACGCTGTGCATCCGGGGTACGGGTTCCTCTCGGAGAACGCCGATTTCGCGGCGACCGTGCGGGGCGCGGGCCTGATGTGGATCGGACCGCCGGTCGATGCGGTGCGGGCCATGGGTTCCAAGATCGAGTCCAAGAAGCTGATGGCCGCCGCCGGCGTTCCGGTGCTCGACGAGCTCGACCCCGAGACGGTGACCCAGGCGCAGCTTCCGGTGCTGGTCAAGGCCTCCGCCGGCGGTGGCGGCCGCGGGATGCGGGTGGTGCGCGAATTGTCCGCTCTCGCAGGCGAAGTGGAAGCGGCCCGCCGTGAGGCGCAGTCCGCGTTCGGCGACCCGACCGTGTTCTGCGAGCGCTACCTGCCCACTGGGCACCACATCGAGGTTCAGGTCATGGCTGACACGCATGGCACGGTCTGGGCCGTCGGAGAACGGGAATGCTCGATTCAGCGCCGGCACCAGAAGATCATCGAGGAGGCCCCCTCTCCCCTGGTCGAGCGCACCCCTGCCATGCGGGCCAGGCTCTTCGACGCGGCCCGGCTCGCCGCCGGGGCGATCGGATACACGGGCGCCGGAACCGTCGAATTCCTCGCCGACGATGACGGCGAGTTCTACTTCCTGGAGATGAACACCCGGCTGCAGGTCGAGCATCCGGTGACCGAGGAGACCACCGGGCTCGACCTCGTCGAACTGCAGATCGCCGTCGCCAACGGCGATCGCCTCGACGCCGAACCACCCGCCGCGCAAGGGCATTCGATCGAGGCCCGCCTCTACGCCGAGGATCCCGCCCAGGGCTGGCAGCCGCAGGCGGGCCGCGTGCACCGCATCGACGTGCCGGCGGTCCAGTCGCAATTCCGCACGCTTGGGCACCGAACGGGCATCCGCCTCGATTCGGGCGTCGTCGCCGGATCCACGGTGTCCATTCACTACGACCCGATGCTGGCCAAGGTCATCTCGTACGCGCCGACGCGCCGGCAAGCGGCGCTGGTGCTCGCCGATGCGCTCGCCCGCACCCGGTTGCACGGCCTGCGCACCAACCGCGAGCTGCTGGTCAACGTGCTGCGCCACCCCGCATTTCTCGACGGCGCCACCGACACCGCGTTTTTCGACACGCACGGACTGCAGGAACTCTCGGCGCCGCTCGCCGGTGGCGACACCGTCCGGTTGTCGGCGATCGCCGCCGCGCTCGCCGACGCCGCGCGCAACCGCGCGGGGGCCCCCGTCCTGGGATCGCTGCCCAGCGGCTGGCGCAACCTGGCCTCCGGCTACCAGGTGAAGAGTTACCGCGACGCCGACGGCGGCGAGCACCAGGTCGAATACCGTTTCGGCAGATCGGGATTGCTGTTGGCGCACGACGAGCAGGTGCGGCTGGTCTCGGCCACGCCGGGCGAGGTCGTGCTGGCTGACGGCTCCGGGGTGGCTTGCGGCTTTACGGTCGCTCGATACGGTGACGGCGTCTACATCGACTCGGCGCGGGGGCCCGTCCGCCTGGTCGCGCTGTCGCGCTTCCCGGAGCCCGGCTCGGCCGTCGAACAGGGTTCGCTGGTCGCGCCCATGCCAGGGAACGTGATCCGGATCGGCGCCGCGGTCGGCGACGCCGTCAATGCCGGGCAGGCTTTGATCTGGCTCGAGGCCATGAAGATGGAACACACCATCACCGCGCCGACCGACGGCGTCCTCGCCGAACTCAACGTCCAGACCGGCCAGCAAGTCGAGGTGGGCACCGTGTTGGCGCGCGTCGAGGCGCCGCAAGCAGAAGGAGATCCAGCATGACCGACACCAGCTTCATTGAAAGCGAAGAGCGGCAGGCCCTGCGTAAGTCGGTGGCCGCCTGGGCCGCCAACTACGGCAGCGAGTACTACCTGAAAAAGGCCCGGGCGCACGAACACACCGACGAATTGTGGTCGGAGGCGGGCAAGCTCGGCTTCCTCGGGGTGAACCTGCCCGAAGAGTACGGCGGCGGCGGCGCCGGCATGTACGAGCTGTCCCTGGTGATGGAGGAGATGGCGGCGGCGGGCAGCGCGCTGCTCCTGATGGTCGTCTCGCCGGCCATCAACGGCACGATCATCAGCAAGTTCGGCACCGAGGAGCAGAAGAAACGCTGGATTCCCGGCATCGCCGACGGCACCCTGACGATGGCCTTCGCGATCACCGAGCCCGACGCGGGCTCCAACTCGCACAAGATCACCACCACCGCCCGGCGCGACGGCGGCGACTGGATCCTCAAGGGTCAGAAGGTCTACATCTCGGGCATCGACCAGGCGCAGGCCGTCCTGGTGGTGGGCCGCACCGAGGAGGCTAAGACCGGAAAGCTGCGGCCGGCCCTGTTCGTGGTGCCCACCGATGCCCCCGGATTCACCTATACGCCAATCGAAATGGAGCTGATCAGCCCCGAACGGCAGTTCCAGGTCTTCCTCGACGATGTCCGGCTGCCGGCGGACGCGCTGGTCGGTTCCGAGGACGCCGCGATCGCGCAGCTGTTCGCGGGCCTGAACCCCGAGCGGATCATGGGCGCCGCCAGCTCGGTCGGGATGGGACGGTTCGCTCTGGAGAAGGCCGCCGACTACGTCAAGACCCGGCAGGTGTGGGGCACGCCGATCGGCGCACACCAAGGACTGTCGCACCCGTTGGCGCAGTGCCACATCGAGGTGCAACTGGCCAAGCTGATGATGCAGAAGGCCGCCGCGCTGTACGACAGCGGCGACGACGCGGGTGCGGCGGAGGCGGCCAACATGGCCAAATACGCTGCCGCCGAGGCGGCTACGCGCTCGGTCGACCAGGCCGTGCAATCGATGGGCGGCAACGGGCTGACCAAGGAGTACGGCGTGGCCGCCATGCTCGCCTCGGCCAGGCTCGGGCGGATCGCCCCCGTCAGCCGCGAGATGGTGCTCAATTTCGTCGCGCAGACCTCGCTGGGCCTGCCCCGGTCGTACTGATGGAAACGCTGGTCGACTACGCCGGTCCGGCCGATACCGGCGGACCGTTCGCGCGGCTGACGCTGGACTCGCCCCACAACCGCAACGCGCTGTCGACCACGCTCGTCGAGCAGCTGCATCAGGGCTTGCGTGACGCCGCGACGGACCCCGCCGCGCGCGCGGTGGTGCTGGGGCATACCGGCAACACGTTCTGCGCGGGCGCGGACCTCAGTGCGGCCGGCTCGGGGGACGACCCCTTCGAGATGGCCGTCGCCCGGGCCCGCGAGATGACCGCGGTGATGCGGGCCATCGTCTCCTCGGCCCTGCCGGTGATCGCCGCGATCAACGGGCACGTCCGCGCGGGCGGGTTCGGACTCGTCGGCGCGTGCGATATCGCCGTCGCCGGACCGCGCAGCACCTTCGCCCTGACCGAGGCCCGGATCGGCGTCGCCCCCGCGGTCATCTCGCTCACGCTGCTGCCGAAGCTGGCGCCGCGCGCGGCGGCGCGCTACTACCTGACCGGCGAGACTTTCGGGGCCGACGAAGCGGCGGCGATCGGGCTGATCACGATGGCCGCCGACGACGTCGACGCGGCGGTGGCTGCGCTGCTCGCCGACGTGGGCCGCGGTTCGCCCCAGGGGCTGGCCGCCTCCAAGGCGTTGACCACGGCTGCGGTGCTGGAAGGGTTCGACCGCGACGCCGAGCGCCTCGCCGAAGAATCGGCCCGGCTCTTCGTGTCCGACGAAGCGCGCGAGGGCATGCTGGCGTTCCTGCAAAAGCGCCCCCCGAGCTGGGCAAGTTAGCCAGGTGTCAAACAAAGGCGGCCGGGCAAGCCTGCCGGCGCGGCGCAAGGTTGCAGTTTGACCAATCGTCTTGCACCAAGACCCGGACGTCGTAGGCTCGTGGGTAATGAGCAACTCTGCGCAACGCGACGCGAAGGACACGCGCGACGAATCGTCGCGCGCGGCCGACACTGATCGCATCCAGCTCGCACAGTTGCTGGCGTATGCGGCCGAGCAGGGCCGGCTGCAGATGAAGGACTACGAAGACCGCCTGACCAGGGCGTACGCGGCGACCACGTACGAGGAGCTGGACCAGCTGCGGGCGGATCTGCCGGGCTCACAGATCAACCTGCGCCGCGGTGCCAAGCCGAACCCGGCGCCGTCCACGCTGCTGCTGGCCCTGTTGAGCGGCTTCGAACGGCGCGGCCGGTGGAACGTGCCCAAGAAGCTCACCACCTTCGCCTTCTGGGGCAACGGCGTGGTGGATCTGCGTTACGCCGACTTCACGTCGACAGAGGTCGACATCCACGCGATGTCGATCATGGGGGCGACGAAGATTTTGCTGCCGCCCGAAGTGAACGTCGAGATCCACGGCCGCGGCGTCATGGGCAACTTCGACCGCAGCGTCCTCGGCCAGGGCACCCCGGGCGCACCCAAGGTGAACATCCGCGGCTTCTCGCTGTGGGGCGCTGTCGGCATCATTCGCAAGGCCCGCCGGCCGCGCGATTAGCGTCAGCCGGGCACGTAGTCGAACTTGTCGGGGTTGGGCCCGTTCCTGCCGGCTTCACCCTTGTCCAGGGCCGAGATCGCGTCCATGTCGGAGTCGTCCAGCTCGAAGTCGAAAAGCTCGAAGTTCTCCTGGACCCGCTCCGGCGTCACCGACTTGGGGAACACGATGTCGCCGCGCTGAATGTGCCAGCGCAACACCACCTGCGCCGCTGATTTGCCGCGCGCCGCGGCGATGCGGTTGATCACCGCGTCGTCGAGCACCTTGCCCTGAGCGATCGGCGCCCACGCCTCGGTGGCGATGCCGTGCTCGCGCCCGTACGACCGAACCTCCGTGTTACCGAAGTACGGATGAAGCTCGATCTGGTTGACCGACGGGACGGTGTCGGTTTCTTCGGCGAGCCGCTGAAGGTGTGCGACTTGAAAATTCGACACGCCGATGCTGCGGGCGCGCCCGTCGCGGGCGAACTCTTCGAGGACCTTCCAGGTCGAGACGAAGTCACCGTCGTAAAGAGTGGGCAGCGGCCAGTGAATGAGAAACAGGTCGACGTAGTCGGAATCCAGAGCCTGCAGTGTCCGGTCGAAGGCGCGGCGCGCGTCGTCGGCTTTGTGAAAGCCGTTGTTGAGCTTGCTGGTGACGAACACGTCGGCGCGGTCGAGACCGGCGTCGCGGATGCCTTGCGCCACTTGCTTTTCGTTGCCGTACATCTCGGCGGTGTCGATGTGCCGGTAGCCGATCTCCAGCGCGGTCTTGACCGCCGCCGCCGTCTCGTCGGGCTTGATCTGAAAAACGCCGAAGCCGAGCTGCGGAATGCGCACACCGTCGTTCAGTTCGATCGTGGGAACCTTGCTCATGCATCTCCTCCTTCTCCGGTCCATGTACCCGGTCGGGCGCGCACCTATCCCCGCGAGGGGCTAGCGGCGGCGAGACCGGAGGTAGTCGCCCACCACGGCCGCGCCCAGGCCGTCGAGATCGGGGACCACGACGCGTCCCTCGACGCGCCGGGCGACCTGGTCGATGAAGCGGGCCAGGCCGGGGTCGCTGCCCAACCGGAAGATGGTGATCTGCGCGCCGAGGCGGGCCATGTCGTCGAACCCGCGCACCGTGTGCGCGATGGTCCGCGGGTGCGGCGGGTAATCGAAGAACACGGTCGTGCCGTCGCCGTCGAAGTCCTCCAGGTGGGCGGTGGGCTCACCGTCGGTCACCACCAGCACGACGGGCTGCGCGTTGGGATGCCGCCGCAGGTGCCGACCGGCCAGCGCCAGAGCGTGATGCAGGTTGGTGCCCTGCTCGTAGACGCCCTCGAGGCCGGTGAGCTCGGCGGCCGTCACCGTCCGGGCGTATCGGCCGAATGCGATGATCTGTAAGGCGTCCGAGCGAAATCGGGTGCACACCAGGTGATTCAGCGCCAGCGCCGTCTGCTTCATCGGCAGCCAGCGATTCTCCATCACCATCGAGAACGAGGTGTCCACCAGCAGCGCCACCGCGGCCTGGGTGCGCGTCTCGGTCTCGGAGACCTCGACGTCGTCGACGGTGATGTTCAGCGACCCGGTGGTGTCCAGGCTGGCCGTTCCCGCCTGCCGCAGCACCGCGTTGGTGAGCGTGCGCGAGATGTTCCACGGCTCGGTGTCGCCGAACTGCCACGGCCGGGTGGCGCCGGTGAGCTCACCTGCCGCGCCCGCGCGCCGGTGGTCCCGCTCGCCGCGTCGCCCGGAAAGCTGTTGCGCCACATCGCGTAGCGCGGTCTCACCGAGCCTGCGCATGGCCTTCGGCGAGAGCCGCCACTGGCCGTCGGAACCCCGGTCCAGAAAGCCCTGATTGACAAGTGCGCGTTCCAATTCGGCCAGCGTGCGCGCGTCCACGGCGGCCTGGTCGCCGAGTTGGCGTGCCAGCGCATCGAGATCGACGTCGTCCATGGTGGCACCGGGATAACTCTGCGAGAGCTGCTCGGCCAGCTGCTCGAGCTCGGCGATGTCCGAAATCGCCTGGGTGCCTTCCCCCATCCCGAACGGGTTGTCGCCGGAGAACTGTTCGGATCCCGTCCAGTCCTCCCCCGGCCGGGCAGCCTGCAGATGCGCGTCCAGCCGGTTCAGAGCCTGCATCAGCGACGGGGAGCCGAATGCCTGCTGCGCCAACGCATCCAGTTCGGCACGCTGGTCCGGGCTCAGGCTGTTGCGGAAGCGCTGCGCGGCCGCGGCGCGCTTGGCCAGCGAGTCCAGCAGCTCGTCGACATTGCGGGGGTTCTCCGGGAAGAACTCGCCGTGTTTGTCCATGAAGTCCTGGAAATCCTGCTGGGTGTCCTCGCCGCGGGCATGCTTGTCCAGCAGGTCGTTGAGATCGTTCAGCATGTCGTTGACCCGCTGACGGTCCTCGTCGGTGGCGCCCTCGAGCGCCTCCTTCATGCCTGCGAAACGCTGATCCAGCATTTCGCGGCCGAGCAAATCCTTGATCTGGTCGTACTTTTCGCGCGCCTCGTTGCTGCGCCAGTTGTAGTCGGAGAGCTCTTGAACGGCCTTGGCCGGCGACGACGGCAGGGCGTCGAGCTGCAGTTCACCGAACCGGGCGTCGTCGTCGAGCGCGCGCGCCAGCTCCTTGCGCTCTGCCAGCACCGCCTCATCGAGCAGCTTCTTGATCTCCTGCAGCGTGCCGTCCAAGTTGTTGCGGCGCAACAACTCCCGCCGGCGCCGGTTCGCCTCGGCGGCCAGCCGGTCGGCGCCGGGTGTGTTCTTGGTGCCGCGGCGCAGCAGCTCGGACAGCGCGCGGCGCGGCGACGTGCCCGCCATCACGTCCTGCCCGATCTGCTCGAGGGCCTCGCGCAGATCCACCGGCGGGGCCAGCGGGTCCGGCCCGCCGGTGTACGCCGAATAGCGCGACGAATGCCCCCTCGAGACGGGTTTAGCCATAGACGGTTTGGCCCTCCCCGGACACCTTGTCGATCCTCTTGGCCAAATACAACGCTTCCAGGGCGAGCTCCAGTGCCGCGGCGCGCTCACCCTCGGACTGGGCGTTGACCTTGGCGGCGATCTTGTCGACCACCGGCAACGTGGGAACCGCGGCCAGCACGTCCTTGGCCGACACTCGCTCGCCGGTCGTGACCGCCGAACCGCCCTCGACCGCGGAAACCAAGGACCCGACGTCGATGCCGCCGAGCACCCGCGACGCGGTGTCGGCCGTCGCCCGGCGCAGCAGGTGCTCGAGCACCGCCTGCTCGCGGCCCTCCTCACCGGACTCGAATTCCAGCTTGCCGCGCAGCACGTCGATCACCGTGCCGAGGTCGACCACGCGGGCCACCGGATCCGTCTCCCCCAGCACCGCGCCGCGGTGCCGGGCGGCGGCGGCCACGGTCTCGGCCGCGGCGATCGCGAACCGCGCCGACACCCCGGAGCGTTGGTCGACCGAGTTGGATTCCCGCAGATACCGGGCGAACCGGGCGATCACCTGCATCAGGTAGTCGGGGACCTGCGCGGACAGATGCGCCTCCTGGACGATGACGCCGACCTCGGCGTCGAGCTCCAGCGGGTAGTGCGTGCGGATCTCCGCGCCGAACCGGTCCTTGAGCGGGGTGATGATGCGGCCGCGGTTGGTGTAGTCCTCGGGGTTGGCGCTGGCGACCACCAACACGTCCAGCGGCAGGCGCAGGGTGTACCCGCGCACCTGAATGTCGCGCTCCTCCATGACGTTGAGCATCGACACCTGGATGCGCTCGGCGAGGTCGGGCAGCTCGTTGACCGCGACGATGCCGCGGTGTGCGCGCGGGATCAGGCCGTAGGCGATGGTCTCGGGGTCTCCCAGGCTGCGGCCCTCGGCGACCTTGATCGGGTCGATGTCACCGACCAGGTCGGCGACGCTGGTGTCGGGGGTGGCCAGCTTCTCGGTGTAGCGCTCGCTGCGGTGCCGCCACTCGATCGGCAGGTCGTCGCCCAGGGTCGCGGCCTTGCGGATGGACTCCGGCGTGATCGGCGAATAGGGATGCTCGCCCAATTCGGCCCCGGCGATCACCGGCGTCCACTCGTCGAGCAGGCCGACCAGGGCGCGCAGGAGCCGCGTCTTGCCCTGACCGCGTTCGCCGAGCAGGACGAAGTCGTGCCCGGCGATGAGCGCCCGCTCCAGCTGCGGCAGGACGGTGTCGTCGAAACCCAGGATGCCCGGCCAGACCTCGTCACCCTCGGCCAACGCGGTCAGCAGGTTTTCCCGAATTTCCTGTTTGACTCCCCGTTCGCGATGGCCGGCGGCGCGCAGCTCACCGACGGTGCGGGGCAGATTGCTGGGTGATGGCACCTCTCCACGCTACGCGTTGCGTGAATGCCCCACGCGCTGAGCGTTCAGTGGGCGAAGTGGCGGGCGCCGGTGAGGTACAGCGTGACGCCGGCGTTGGCTGCCGCGGCGGTCACCTCGTCGTCGCGGACCGAGCCGCCGGGGTGCACGATCGCCCTGACCCCGGCGGCGGTCAGCGTCTCGAGTCCGTCGGGGAAGGGGAAGAACGCGTCCGACGCGGCCACCGCGCCGCGGACGCGGTCGCCGCCCCGCTCGACGGCGAGCCGGGCGGCGTCCACCCGGTTCACCTGTCCCATGCCGACACCGATGGTCGCGCCGCCGCCGGCGATCACGATGGCGTTGGACTTGACCGCGCGGCACGCCCGCCAGGCGAAGACCAGGTCGGTCAGCGTGGCCGGGTCGGCGGGCGATCCCGTCGCCAGCGTCCAGTTCGCGGGATTGTCGCCGTGCGCGTCGAGCTCGTCACGTTGCTGGACCAGCAGCCCACCGCTGATCGGCCGCAGCTCCGTGCCGCCGGTCAGCGGCTCGGAGGCCACGAGCACCCGGATGTTCTTCTTCCGCGTCAGGGCTTCCAGCGCCTCCGGCGCGTAGGCCGGGGCGACGATCACCTCGGTGAAGATGGTGCTCACGTACTCGGCCATCTCGAGGCTGACCTCGGTGTTGGCCGCGATGACCCCGCCGAAGGCGCTCAGCGGATCGCATTCGTGGGCCTTGCGATGCGCGTCGGCCACCGATTCCGCCGAGATCGCGATCCCACAGGGGTTGGCGTGCTTGATGATCGCGACACAGGTCTGTTCGTGGTCGAAGGCGGCCCGCCAGGCCGTGTCCGCGTCGGTGAAGTTGTTGTACGACATCTCTTTTCCGTGCAGCTGCTCGGCCTGCGCCAGCCCCGGCCAGGCGCCGGGGTCGGCGTAGAGCGCCGCCTGCTGATGCGGGTTCTCGCCGTAGCGCAGCATCGTCGATCGGGTCCAGCTGCGCCCCAACCACTTGGGGAACGCGGTCGGCGGGTGTTCGGGCGCCAGCGTCGACTCCATCCAGCCCGCGACGGCGATGTCATACTCCGCGGTGTGCTGAAAAGCGAGCGCCGCCAGCTTTTTCCGCTCCGCAAGGGTGAAGCCGCCGTGCCGCACCGCGGCGAGCACGCCGTCGTAACCGCGCGGGTCGACGACCACCGCCACGCTGGGATGGTTTTTCGCGGCCGCGCGGACCATCGACGGCCCGCCGATGTCGATCTGCTCGACGCACTCGTCGATGCTGGCGCCGGAATCGACCGTCTCGCTGAACGGATACAGGTTGACGACGACGAGTTCGAAGGCGGCGACACCGAGTTCCTCGAGCGCCGCGGCGTGCTCGGGTTTGCGGAGGTCGGCGAGCAGGCCGGCGTGCACCCGGGGGTGCAGCGTCTTGACCCGGCCGTCGAGCACCTCGGGAAAGCCGGTCAGCTCCTCCACCCGGGTGACCGGAATGCCTTTGTCGGCAATGGTCTTCGCCGTCGATCCGGTCGAGACGATCTCGACGCCCGCGTCCGTCAGGCCCCGGGCGAGGTCGACCAGGCCGGTCTTGTCGTAGACGCTGATCAACGCGCGGCGGATCGGCCTTTTCGCCGTCTCCGGCCAGTCGTCGGTGCTCATCGTGTGGTCGCCTTTCGTCCGATCGACGCTGTTCTTCCGACCAGGGTCAGGCCTCCGGTCGCGATCTCGGCCACCACGTCCACCAGGAGCTTCCGTTCGGTGACCTTGATGCGTTCATGCAGGGTCTCTTCGCTGTCGCCGTCGAGCACCGGCACGGATTGCTGGGCCAAGATCGGCCCGGTGTCCGTCCCGGCGTCCACCAGATGCACCGTACAACCCGTGACCTTGACGCCGTAGGCCAACGCGTCGGCCACTCCGTGCGCACCCGGGAACGCCGGCAACAACGCCGGATGGGTGTTGATGATCCGTCCATAGAAGCGCGAAAGGAACTGTGGTCCAAGTATTTTCATGAAGCCCGCCGACACGACCAAGTCGGGTGAGTGCGCGGCGGTGGCTTCGGTGATGGCCGCGTCCCAGGCGGCGCGGCCGGGATGGTCGCCGAGCCGGGCGGTGAAGGTCGGCAGCGCCGCCCGCGCGGCGATCTCGGTGGCCAGGCAGTCGCGATCGGCGCCGACGGCGACCACGCGGGCCGGGTACTCGCCGACGGCGGCATCGAGCAGCGAGCTCAGCAGTGATCCGGTGCCCGATGCCAGCACCACCACCCGTGCCGGCGCACTCGGGGGCACATGGAGCGGTTCGGCCACAAGCACAGAGCCTAGTGGCAGCTACTCGCCGGACTCGCGGTCGGTCGCGCTCGGCTCCGCGTCGTCGGGCGGCGGGGCGCCGACGTCGTCGCCCAGCGATGCGTCGTCGTCGCTGACCGGTGCGCCAGGCCCGTCGACGTCGTCGTGGTCGGGAGGTCCGACCGGCGGCTCGTCGTCGGCGTCGGCGTCCGGCTCTTCAAAGACCTCGGCAAAGTCCGCCGGTTC
This sequence comes from Mycobacterium sp. E3305, assembly GCF_001666785.1. Taxonomy (NCBI): domain Bacteria; kingdom Bacillati; phylum Actinomycetota; class Actinomycetes; order Mycobacteriales; family Mycobacteriaceae; genus Mycobacterium; species Mycobacterium sp. E3305. Next base: position 56,420 of record NZ_LZJA01000223.1, read on the forward strand.
TTCCGCGGCGGCCGGCGCGGGCCTGGGCCGGCGGGGCCGGGCCCTGACGCCGCCGCTCATCACCAGCGTGATGCCGCCGACGACCGAGAACCAGAAGAACACCCCGATCAACAAGGCGCCCTGGTCGACGCCGACATCGCCGAAGTTGCCCAGCCGCCCGCTGCCGCCGTATGCGAGCAGGCACATCGCCAACGCGCCGACGGCCGACGCGACCAGGAGCTTGCCCATCGCCGGGATCAGCGGCAGCGCGCGACGGGCGCATTGCTGCCCGACCACCACCCCGGACGAGGCGCCGATGATGAGCAGGGCGACCCACACCGGCCCGAGCGGCGGCCTGGGGGCCGCGGCCAGGATCGGCAGCGCCGGGATGTCGCCCCCGAAGACGGTGAACGAACTGAACGTCGCGAAGCCGAGGTGAGCGCTGGACCCGACCGCCATCGCTGACGTGCCGACGATGACGTTCGGCGCGTACAACATCGACAGCACGGTGAGGCTGAACTGGCCGAATATCGATTCGGTGATCCCGTAGAGGTCCTGCATCGTCGCCCAATGCACCACCAGCGAGGCGGCGGTGACCAAGCCGGAGAGCCCGAATAACGCCAGCACGCCGGCGGACGCGGCGCGCAGGGCGTCGCCCAGCCACAGCGGCAGCGGCGACGCCGCCAAGGCCCGTCGTCCCACCCGCGACCACACGCCGAACGCGGCACCGATGGCGTGCACCACCAGAACGCTGGCGAACGCGCGCAGGGCGCTGGGCGTTTGCAGCTCGGTGATCACCGACGACGCGTCGTGGATGACCGCCAAGGCGATCGCGGCGATCAGCAGGGGACCCCCGAGGGCCGACGCGACGACCCAGCGGATCACCAGCCACGAGGAATACGGCGACGTGGCGCGGGCCGTGCTGCGCGCGGTGGCCCAGATCATCAACAGCACCGGCAGCAGCGGCATCACGCCCAGTTCGCGGCCGCCGATCGAAATCGGCACCTGGTGGACGCCGAGCCACATGCTCGCGATCGCGCCCAACGCGCCGGTCATGTCGCTGTTGGCGATCAACAACTGCAACAGCGTGACCGCGGCGATGACGACCAGGGCCACCACCGCAGGGCCGAATGCGACCCGGACAAGGTCACGAGCCTGGCGAGCGCCCGCCGGCCGGTTGTTTTCCACCCGTGTCACTCTCGGCGCACGTCCCGACTAGGCGCGGAACCGCACGGTTAGGACGGCGCTGGACCAGACGGCGACGAAGGCGGCTGCTGCTCCTGGCCGTAGGGCTGCTGGCCGGGCTGGCCGGAGTAATTGGGCGCCGAACCCTCGGAGCCCGCACCGGCCGCGGGCGGCGGGCTGAAGCTGGGGAACCCCGTCGGCGGCGTGGACGGTCCTTGCTGCGCGGCCTGCTGAGGGCCGGACTGCGGCGCGGGCTGGGCGCCGAAACCGCCCGTCTGGACGGCGGTTTGGGTCGGGGCCTGGCTGGGATAACCCCCGTACTGCGAGCCGTATCCCGGATGCTGCGGGGACTGCTGCTGGCCGGGCTGACCGTAATAGGGCTGCTGGCCGTATTGCCCGTACTGCCCGTACTGGCCGTACTGGGCGTAGGGGTCGTACTTGGGCCGCGGCGCAGGCGCCGTGATCACGCCCGCCTCCAACAACACGGCGACGACGGCGGCGATCGCCTGCAGCACGGCGCACGCCACCAGGGGCCACATCGCCCAGCCGATCGAGACGCCGGTGGGCAGGTTGATGGTCTCGGTGATGGCCAGCAACGCCCCGAGGACCGCGATGACCGCGACGATGCCGGCGTAGTTCTTGGCCTTGGGCACCAGGCTCAGGCCGGCCAGCAGTGCGGCCAGGACCGCCACGATGACCGCGGTGCCGGCGTCCCCGGCGCGTCCGCCGACGCCCGGGCCCAGGTCGGCGCCGATGGTGAACGTCGGCCCGAAGTTCAGCAGATACACCGCCAGGCCGAGCACGACCACCGCGATGTTCAGGTAGAGCGGGAGCTTGGTGGCGCCGTCGTCGTCCTTGGTGAACGACGGAGTGCCGCCTGCATAGGAGCCGCCCTGCGGCGAGGGTTGGTATCCGGGGCTACCGGGCGAGTAGGTCATTGGCTCCTCCTGTTGCTTTGCCTGTGAAGTGCCTTGCCGGGCGCGACGGTCGGGTCGCGACGCTGTGCTTGCGGGCGCGCCGTTCCATAAACGCCGTGCCCGGCGGTTGCGTTGCGACGCGATCGATCAACCACGCTAGCGCACTTCGGAACGCCCGTGCCGTGGCCACCGGCTTGGACCGCGATCCGTGCCGCGGGCCTCGCCCGGGACGGCAGGCGCGGCGGCCGCTTGCTCAGCGGAGGTAGAACACGTTCTAATTCTCCCCATGGATTACGGGCTTGTGCTTTTTACCAGTGACCGCGGCATCTCTCCGGCGTCGGCGGCGAAGCTTGCCGACGAACACGGCTTCACGACCTTTTACGTGCCAGAACACACGCACATCCCGATCAAGCGGGAGGCGGCGCACCCGACGACGGGCGACGCGTCGCTGCCCGACGACCGCTACATGCGGACGCTAGACCCATGGGTAAGTCTGGGCGCGGCGTCTGCCGTCACCTCGCGGGTGCGGCTGTCCACGGCGGTCGCGCTGCCCGTCGAACACGACCCGATCACGTTGGCGAAAAGCATTGCCACCCTCGACCACCTGTCCGGCGGACGGGTGAGCCTGGGCGTCGGGTTCGGCTGGAACACCGACGAGCTCGCCGACCACGGCGTGCCGGCCGGACGCCGCCGCACCTGCCTGCGCGAGTACCTCGAAGCGATGCGCGCGCTGTGGACCCAAGAGGAAGCCTCCTACGACGGCGAGTTCGTCAAGTTCGGCCCGAGCTGGGCCTGGCCCAAGCCCGTGCAGCCGCACATTCCGGTGCTGGTGGGTGCCGCGGGCAACGAGAAGAACTTCAAGTGGATCGCCCGCAGTGCCGACGGCTGGATCACCACGCCGCGCGACTTCGACATCGACGAGCCGGTGAAGTTGTTGCAGGACATCTGGGCGGCCGCCGGCCGCGACGGCGCCCCGCAGATCGTGGCGCTGGACTTCAAGCCGATCCCCGAGAAGCTGGCCAAGTGGGCCGAGCTGGGGGTGACCGAGGTGCTGTTCGGCCTGCCGGACAAGTCCGAGGACGAGGTCGCCGCCTACGTCGAACGGCTGGCGGGCAAGCTGGCCGCCCTGGTTTAACGCCCGGGTCCACCCCCGACGTCATTCACCCCCGCGAGACATAAACCACGGCGACCGTCCACGGCGTGTCGCCTCCGTGGTTTATGTGTCGCGCGGCCGGCGGCGGGAGTCCGACCGGGTGAGCCGGTCGGAGCCGGGACCGCCGGTCTACCCCAGCGAAGCCCGATTGCCGTTGTCGGTTGACCACACGAAGATCTCCGCACCGAGTGGGTCGCCGTCGCACATCAAAGCCACGAGATCGTCGTCGTCGGTGGTGGCCATGAATCGCGTGCGGTCCGCGGCGAGCCTGCCGACGATGATGCCGGTGCGGACCGGCCAGTCGTAGCGCACGGAGTACGTCTCGATGGTTGCCGCACCGTCCGGCTTTTTCGTGACGTCGACCTTGGGCAGCGCGGCGACCTCCTTGTTCAGCTCCGCACAGTTGTCCGCGCGCCACTCCACCGGCGTGGTCGAGTAAATACCGACCGAGTACTTGCTCATGATGCCGCCGTTGGCGCCGACGAACCCGAATTCCCCTGGCCTGTCCCGCATCTGGGCGACCGTCTCGGCGATGCCGTGCAGCGAATAGCTGTTGCCGGGGCCGCCGAAATACGGCAACCCTCCGGTGAGGGTCAGGCCGCGCGGGTCGTCGCCGTCGATGCCCAGGGCTTCGCAGATGACGAACACCGGAAACGGAAAGCAGCTGTACAGATCGAAGGTGGCGATGTCGTCGACACCGATTCCGGCTACCCGCAACGCTTCGTGCGCCGCATGGACGGCGGCCGGGCTGGCGCCCAAGTCGGCGCGGTCGAGCATCGCCTGCTCGACCATGTCCGAATGGCCGTGCAGATAAACCCAGTTGTCCTCGGCCACCCCGAGGCTCCTCGCCGCTTCCACCGACATCAGCACCGCCGCGGCGCCCTGGTTGACCTGGTCACGGGCGACGAGCAGACGCGGATACGGGTCACTGATCATCCGGTTGTCGTCGGTGATAGTGATGATCTCGTCGATCGACCGTTCGACCGGCGATGACGAAAACGGGTTCTTGGCAGCCACTTTCGACATCGGGGCGAACAGTTCGGCCATTTCGCGCCGATAGTCGGCCACCCCCCGCTTAAGGCGTGCGCGCCGGGCGTTCTCCAGCAGCCCGTACTGCACGGGTGCGCCGGTCAAGCCGTGCTGGATCGTGTATTCGTCGATATAGCTGGAGATCTGGTGGCCGCGATCCTCCAGCTGACCCTCGACGTGTTCGGTGAAGTCGGGCTTGTCATCACGGTTCGCGAAGTAACGAGCCGTCGACCCCGGCTCGGAGCCCATGATCAGCACGACGTCAGCTGCGCCGGCCGCGATCGTGTTGCCCGCCTCGGTGACCAGCTTCTGCGGGCCCTGCCCCCCGACCGGTTCGAGTACCACGCGGGCCGGGTCGCCGCCCAGCCGCTTGATCACCGAACGCGGGTAGTTGTTGGACTTACCCAGGGTCGCCGGCATAGGTCCGGAGATCTCGAACTGCCGTAGCCCGAAGACCGTGTCGACGGCCTTGGCAACGCCTCTGGCGCCGACGTCCGCGAGAGCCGCCTGCGTGGCCGCGGTCGCGAGGTCGACCGCCGACATGCCCCGATAGTCGGGGTCGTCGATGCGCTCGGTGAACTGTCCGACCCCAACGAGCACCGGAGTACGCGGATCCACCGGCATGACGAACCTCCTGGCAACTGTTAGTTCGACAGGCTAACCGATGGCCGGGGACGGAACGAAACCGCGGTCTCGATTGGAACTACAGGCTCTGCAGGATCTCCCGCGCCAGGGCCGCCGTCTCCGACGGGGTCTTGCCCACCTTGACGCCGGCGGCCTCCAGGGCTTCCTTCTTGGCGGCCGCGGTGCCCGACGAGCCGGACACGATGGCACCGGCGTGGCCCATCGTCTTGCCTTCCGGGGCGGTGAATCCCGCGACGTAGCCGACGACCGGTTTGGAGACGTTGGCCTTGATGTAGTCGGCCGCGCGCTCCTCGGCGTCGCCGCCGATCTCACCGATCATCACGATGACCTTGGTGTCGGGGTCCTTCTCGAACGCCTCGATGGCATCGATGTGCGTGGTCCCGATCACGGGGTCGCCGCCGATGCCGATCGAGGTGGTAAACCCGAAATCGCGCAGCTCGTACATCATTTGGTAGGTCAGCGTGCCCGACTTGGACACCAGGCCGACCGGGCCCGGGCCGGTGATGTTGGCCGGCGTGATACCGGCCAGCGCCTCGCCCGGCGTGATGATCCCGGGACAGTTCGGCCCGATGATGCGGGTCTTCTGCCCTTTGTCGACGTTGTAGGCCCACGCATAAGCGGTGTCCTGCACCGGAATTCCCTCGGTGATGACGACCAGCAGCGGGATCTCGGCGTCGATCGCCTCGATGATCGCGTCCTTGGCGAACTTCGGCGGCACGAAGACGACGGACACGTCGGCGCCGGTCTCCTTCATCGCTTCCGCGACGGTGGCGAACACCGGCAGCTCGACGTCCTTGCCGACCGGGTCGACGTGCGAGACGGTGGTGCCCGCCTTGCGGGCGTTCACCCCGCCCACCACCTGGGTGCCGGCCTTCAGCATCAGCGCGGTGTGCTTGGTGCCCTCGCCGCCCGTGATGCCCTGGACGATGACCTTGGAATCCTTGTTCAGGAAGATCGACATGTGTTGGCTCCCTTACTTGTTCGCCAGCTCGGCGGCTTTGTCGGCTCCGGCGTCCATCGTGTCGGCCTGGATCACCAGCGGGTGGTTGGCCTGGGCCAGGATGCGCCGGCCTTCGTCGACGTTGTTGCCGTCCAGGCGCACCACGAGCGGCTTGTTGGCCTCGTCGCCGAGCATGTTGAGTGCGGTCACGATGCCGTTGGCGACGGCGTCACACGAGGTGATGCCGCCGAACACGTTCACGAACACGCTCTTGACCTGCTTGTCGTTCAGGATGACGTCGAGGCCCGCGGCCATCACCTCGGCCGAGGCGCCACCCCCGATGTCGAGGAAGTTGGCCGGTTTGACCCCGCCGTGCTTCTCGCCGGCGTAGGCGACGACGTCGAGGGTGGACATGACCAGGCCCGCGCCGTTGCCGATGATGCCGACTGCGCCGTCCAGCTTGACGTAGTTGAGGTCGTGCTCCTTGGCCTTGAGCTCTAGCGGGTCGGTGGCGTCGCGGTCCTCGAACTCGGCGTGGCCGGGCTGACGGAAGTCGGCGTTGGCGTCCAGGGTGACCTTGCCGTCCAGCGCCAGGATCTGGTCGTCGGGGGTGCGCACCAGCGGGTTGACCTCGACCAGGGTGGCGTCCTCGGCGACGAAGAGCTCCCACAGCTTGTTGATGGTCACCGCGGCGGCGTCGAGCACCTCGGCGGGCAGGTGGCCCTTCTCGGCGATGGAACGCGCGGTCGCCAGGTCGACGCCCTTGACCGCGTCCACCGGCACCTTGGCGAGCCGCTCGGGCTTGGTGGCGGCGACCTCTTCGATTTCCATGCCGCCCTCGACCGAGCACATGGCGAGGTAGGTGCGGTTGGCCCGGTCGAGCAGGAAGGAGATGTAGTACTCCTCGGCGATGTCGCTGGCCTCGGCGACCAGCAGCTTCTTCACGACATGGCCCTTGATGTCGAGGCCGAGGATGTTCTTCGCGTGTTCGTAGGCGTCGTCGGGGGTGGCCGCGTACTTGACGCCGCCCGCCTTGCCGCGCCCGCCGACCTTCACCTGCGCCTTGACCATCACCGGAGCGCCAACCTCGGTCGCGATTTCCCTTGCGCCCTCAGCGGTGTCGGTCACCCGCCCCGGCGTGGTCGGTACGTTGTGCTTGACGAACAATTCTTTGGCTTGATACTCGAAAAGGTCCATGGACTCTCTGTCTTCGCTCGACTCAACTGCTAGGCCTCTTGATGGGCGGTGCCGCGATCGGCAACTCGCACGGACGAACTGTATCCACTGGCCAACCGCCCCTTTCCGGCGCGTCCGGCGATGTGGCACAGCTCACGGCTCAGCGGCGTACCCCGTTCGTGACTCAAATCACAATTTCGGCGGGATTGCTCGTCGAGGTTGCCAGTTCCGCGAGTTAGCGGATACCGTCTCAGGGTCCAGATAACGTTATGGTCACGATACGAGGACATTTCAGCTTGTCCCAGCACCGTTTTGCTCCTTCTACTGCTGAAACAGCAGGTGTGGTGAGGGTTGGTCGCGCGGCAGGCGGCCGGGGTACCGAGCCCCATCGCAACGAAGTCACCGAAATCCTCCCGCTCGACGGGTTCGATTTCGATGACCTGGATTGGCGCGACGAGGTCTGCGATCTTGGCGACCTCGACTACAGCAACGACTCCACCTTCGACAACGAGGCGCAGGTGTTGCTGGCCCCCGAGCTCGACGACCTGAACGAGGCCGACGACCCGACCCCGCTGTGGCTGGCCGCGCCCGTCACCGAGGTGCTGCCGCGGGTGGTCATCGCGCCCGCCGCCGAGCCCCGTCCCCGTCGCGTGCACACCACCGACGTCGTCGCCGTCGCCCGGCACGGCGGAGCGCACCGCAAGGAGCCGACCAGCGCGGCCCGGGGCCGCCTGCTGATCTCGGCGATGGCCGCGGGCGCGGCCGCCGCGGCTGCGCACACCGCCACCAGCCACGCCGACACGCCGAAGACCGAGGCCGTGCTGACCGCGAACGCGTCGGCGCTCACCGGCGGTTCGGCCAACAACACCATCCGCGGTGCCCAGGTCGTCGCGCTGCAGCCGGCGGCGACCGCCGCGGTGCACAACCAGGAGCTCGCCAAGGGCGTCGCGTTCGCCAACGACCGCGCTCAGCGTGAGGCACGGCTGCAGCAGCCGCTCTACGTGATGCCGACGAAGGGCATCTTCACCTCCAACTTCGGTTACCGCTGGGGAGTGCTGCACGCCGGCATCGACCTGGCCAACTCGATCGGGACGCCGATCTACGCGGTGTCCGACGGCGTGGTCATCGACTCGGGTCCCGCCGCCGGCTACGGCATGCTGGTCAAACTGCGCCACGCCGACGGCACGGTCACACTCTACGGCCACGTCAACACCACGCTGGTCAGCGTCGGCCAGCGCGTAATGGCCGGCGACCAGATCGCCACCATGGGCAACCGGGGTAACTCCACCGGCCCTCACCTGCATTTCGAGGTGCTCCAGGGGGGCACCGAACGAATCGATCCCGTCCCATGGCTGGCTAAGCGGGGTCTTATGGTCGGTAACTACGCTGGTTGAGGTGACCGCGCCCGATCAGCCACCTCCCGGTCCGCCATCGCCCGAATCCGCGTCGCCGTCGGACCCGAAGACCCGCATCATCCGCCGGGCACCCACCGGACCCGTCCCCATAGCGCCGGAAACCCCGACCACGCACATCGCCGCACAACCACCGCCCTACCAGGGCCCGTCTCGCGCGGGGCTGCCAGGCACGCCGGGTGCGCCGGCCGATGGGCCGAGCGACCGGACGGCCGTCGCCGCCTGCGCCGTCAGCATCGTCAGCGGGTGGGCCACGTCGGTGGTGGCGACCGACCTGGTCGCCGGCTGGTGGCGGTCCGACCGGCTCTTCTGCGTCGCGGTCGCGTTCCTGGCCCTGGTGTTCGCCGTGACCACGGTCTCGGGCGTGATCATGCTGCTGCAGCACCGGCCGTTTGGGCGCTTCCTCATCGTCGTCGGCGCCGTGGTCGCCGTGCTGACGTACCTGGGCGTGTTCATCGCCGGTGCCCGCGTGGCGTGGATCGTGCACCTGCTGCCGTTGCTACCGATCGCCAGCGTGGTGCTGGCGATGCACCCGCGCACCAAACGCTGGTTGGAGGCCTGACCCGCCGGCCTGATGGCCGGGTCGTCGCGACCGCAGGGTGATCACCCGGTTCACCGCGGCCCGACCAATAAGCGACTTCGGAATCCGATATCACCCGCGATATCAAATTCCCCGATCACCTCACGGTCGGCACGCCTTCCGACGGCCGGGAGGTTGCGACTAGAGCTTGCTGATCGGCGCGTGGTTGTGCATGAGCTTGACCCGGCCCGCGCTGCCGAAGTCGATGAGCGACATGGCCGATTCGCCGACGCCGGACACCTCCTCGACGCGCCCGAGCCCGTACTTGTCATGGGTCACCCGGTCACCGGGCTCGAGCACCAGCAACGGCCGCTTGCCCGCACCCGAGCGGGTCGGCGCCGCGCGCGGGGTGCCGAACCGGCCGGCACCGCTCACCGGCGCGCTGAACGACGACGCCGGCGCGGTGCGCCGCCACTCGATGAGTTCCTGCGGAACCTCGCGCAGGAAGCGCGATTCCGGGTTCAGCATCGGCTGCCCCCAGGAGGATCGGACGATGGCCCTGCTCAGGTACAGCCGCTGACGGGCGCGGGTGATGCCGACATAGGCCAGCCGCCGCTCCTCGGACAGCTCGGTCGGGTCGTCCAGCGCCCGCATGTGCGGGAACATGCCGTCCTCCCAGCCGGTGACGAACACCACGGGGAATTCCAGCCCCTTGGCGGTGTGCAGTGTCATCAGGGTGACCATGCCGGCGCCGTCGTCGGGAATCTCGTCGCTGTCGGAAACCAGGGAGACCCGTTCCAGGAACTCCGCGAGCACACCGGTGTCCGGCACGTCCTCGTCGTCCGGGGCCTCCAACGACTCGTCCAGCGCGGCGGCGTTGGCCCGGTCGGTGCTGAATTCGTGTGCCACGCTGACGAGTTCGTTGAGGTTGTCCAACCTGGCCAGGTCCTGCGGATCGGTGGAGGACTCCAGCTCGCGGCGGTAGCCGGTACGTTCGAGGACCGACTCGACCAGATCACCGAGATCCTCGTCCAGTCGGCCCCTGAGCTCGTCGAGCAGCTCGACGAAGCCCGCGATTGCCTTCTCCGCACGCGAATTGAGCATCGGCACTCTGCCTTCGGCGGCCGCCACCAACGCGTCGTTGAAACTCGCGCCGGTGTTCTCGGCGTAGACGGCCACGCAGGCCTCGGCGCGATCACCGATGCCCCGACGCGGGGTGTTGAGGATCCGCCGCATGCTGACCGCATCACCCGGGTTGTCCAGCACCCGCAGATAGGCGACGATGTCACGGATTTCCTTGCGCTCGTAAAAGCGCACTCCCCCAACGACTTTGTAGGGAATCCCAGCGCGAATGAACACCTCTTCGAACGACCGCGAGGAGTTGTTGGTGCGATAGAACACGGCCACGTCGTTGTAGGTGATTTCGCCGCGGTCGGCGAGCGCATCGATTTCCTCGGCGACGAACCTCGCCTCGTCGTGCTCGTTGTCCGCCACGTAGCCGACGATCAGCTCGCCGGCACCGGCGTCGGTCCAGAGCCGTTTCTCGCGGCGGCCGGAGTTGCGGGCGATCACCGAGTTCGCCGCCGACAGGATGTTCTGCGTCGAGCGGTAATTCTGTTCCAGCAGAATGGTTGTCGCGTCCGGGTAGTCGCGCTCGAAGTCCTCGATGTTGCGAATTGTGGCGCCGCGGAACGCGTAGATCGACTGGTCGGCGTCACCCACCACGCACAATTCCGCAGGCGGAACGTCGTCGGGCGATTCTTCTGTGGCGTCGTGGCCGACCAGTTCCCGAACCAGCACGTACTGGGCGTGATTGGTGTCCTGGTACTCGTCGACCAGGACATGACGGAACCGCCGCCGGTAATGCTGGGCGATCTGCGGGAAGGCCCGCAGCACCGCGACGGTCTCGCCGATCAGGTCGTCGAAGTCCAGGGCGTTGGCCGCGCGCAGCCGCCGCTGGTATTCGCCGTATACGGAGGCCACGGTGCGAACGAGGTCATCGGAATCGTCCGTCAGCTTGGCCACCGCCTCGGCGGGGTCGATCAGCTCGTTCTTCAGATTGGAGATGGCGTTGGCCAACAGCCGCGGCGAGTAGCGCTTGATGTCGAGCCCCATGTCGCGCCCGATCATCTGCAGCAGGCGGCGGGAGTCGTCGGCGTCGTAGATCGAGAAGTTGGAATTGAGGCCGTCGATCAGGGACGCCTGGTTGCGCAGGATGCGCACGCACGTCGAGTGGAAGGTGGACACCCACATGGCGCGGGCCCGGTTGCCCACCAGCCGCACCACGCGTTCGCGCATCTCGGCCGCCGCCTTGTTGGTGAACGTGATGGCCAGGATCTGGCCCACCCCGACACCGCGCGCCGCGATCAGGTAGGCGATGCGGCGCGTCAACACCGCAGTCTTGCCCGAACCGGCCCCCGCGACGATCAGCAGCGGCGAGCCCTCGTGCACCACCGCCTGGCGCTGTTGCGGGTTGAGGCCTTCGAGTAGCTGATCTGCCTCGGAGGCCAGATTGGCATCGGTTACATACACACTCATGTTGGTCCAAACTTACCGCCGCCCACCGACGCAACACGTCCAGGCGTCAGATCAGGCTAGTCCCTCCGACGCCCCGCACCGGCCAAATCCACGCCGACACAATGGGAGTTTCGCAATCCGATAAGCGACCGCATTTGCGATGGAAAATAATTGCACCCACGTCTAAAAGTGGCCGATAATCGGACCGGGATTTGCGCCGGGCCAATGCCGCCAAATACGCCGTCGGCGCTCAATTTCCCCCGGCGTTAATGCAATCCACACCGGTAAGCAACCATGTCCCGGTGCGCCGGCTCAACCGCGTCCGGCTCGGCCACTCGGCGCGTAATGGCCAGTTCACGCCGACGTTTTTGCGCGGGAACCGATTTTAGTGGCACACTCGTTTGGTGCTCAACGCGCAGTGCCGTCGGCAGTCCTTCACCCCGAACTGCCGCCGATTTTTCTACGGGTACCGGTTCGCGGTCCCCGTGGTCTAGCTGCTTTCGTCAGAGCCCCGTGGTCCGCTTCCTCAAGACCGGGGCTCTTCTCTTTTGTGAGGCCCGAAACAGGATGAGACCACAACCCCCACATCCCGAGAACGCGGAGTTAGCAGAGATGAAGGTTGAGACGGTGGAACCCCCACAGACGACCGACGCCGAAGAGTTGAGCATCGACGACTTGCGCCACGAGATCGACCGGTTGGACGCCGAGATCCTGGCCGCGGTGAAGCGGCGCACCGAGGTGTCCCAGGCGATCGGCAAGGTCCGGATGGCATCCGGCGGCACGCGGCTGGTGCACAGCCGCGAGATGAAGGTCATCGAGCGCTACAGCGAGCTCGGTCCCGACGGCAAGGACCTCGCGATCCTGCTGCTGCGGTTGGGCAGGGGCCGGCTGGGTCACTGAGGTCGCCAGTCACGCCTGGCTGGGTCGCTCGCGTTGCGCCACGGTGACGGCCCGCCGCGCCCGGCTACACCGCGCTTGCGACCGTCACCAAACCCACGGTGACGGCCCGCCGCGCCCGGCTACACCGCGCTTGCGACCGTCACCAAACCCACGGTGACGGCCCGCCGCGCCCGGCTACACCGCGCTTGCGACCGTCACCAAACCCACGGTGACGGCCCGCCGCGCCCGGCTACACCGCGCTTGCGACCGTCACCAAACCCACGGTGACGGCCCGCCGCGCCCGGCTACACCGCGCTTGCGACCGTCACCAAACCCACGGTGACGGCCCGCCGCGCCCGGCTACACCGCGCTTGCGACCGTCACCAAACCCACGGTGACGGCCCGCCGCGCCCGGCTACACCGCGCTTGCGACCGTCACTAGGGTCGGAGTATGACCTCCGCGCAAAGCCTCCCCGACATCACCGCCACCCCAGCGTGGGACGCCCTGCGCAGGCATCACGAACAGATCGGCGCGACGCATCTGCGCCAGTTCTTCGACGAGGATCCCGACCGAGGCTGCGAACTCACCGTCTCGGTCGGTGACCTCTACATCGACTACAGCAAACACCGCATCACCCGAGAAACGCTGCGGCTGCTCATCGATTTGGCGCGCGCCGCTAACCTCGAGGAGCGTCGTGACCAGATGTTCGCGGGCGTGCAC
>NZ_LZJA01000224.1:0-29256 GCF_001666785.1 Mycobacterium sp. E3305
CTTGGTCAGCCAACTGCGCGTCGCCCTTCACCGGTTGCAGGACTGGGCCTACCCGGACGAGATAACTCACGATCGCTACCTCAAAGTAGAAGCGAGAGTGCATAACCCGAAGACCACCGTAACATCGCGGGGGTCATCCGAGTGTGGGGAATCTGTGGACCGCCGCCGGTCACACCGTCGCGCCCCATTGTGCGGGGGGCTACGCGGACAACCCGAGCGCCGCCTCGTGGTCGTGGGTGGGGATGATCGTCACCGAGTGCCGGGCCAGGTGCAGTCGCTGCAGCGTCCGGAAGGCTTCCTCGCGGTCCTCGTCCACCAAAACACCCGGGTAACTCGACTTTTGGCGCACCTTCTCGATCTGCAACCAATGCCAGGCCGCGTCGCCGGCGATCAAGACCCACCCGCGCGCCGTGTGGGCGAGCACTCCGACGCTGCCGGGAGTGTGTCCGGGCAGGTCGACCAGGAGGACGGAGCCGTCCCCGAACAGGTCGTGGCTCCGGGTGAAGGTCAGCACCGGCGGCCCGTCGAGCTCGTAGTCGACGGCGGGCCGGCCGCGCAGCGAATCGCGAACGCCGCCGACCGGCGCCACCGGATTCGAATCGATCCAGTCCCGTTCGGTGCGGTGCAGATGAACCGGCAGATCCGGCAGGTCCAGCAGACCCGACACGTGGTCCCAGTGCGCGTGAGTCGGCAGGGCGAAGTCCAACGCCGGCGTCTCGGGCAGCCGGGTCAGGGCCGTGATCGTGGGAACCGTGTCGGCGGGCGGACGGACCGCGACGCGAAGCACCGCGGGTAGTTGGGCGATCGCGCGGCGCTCGACGTCGCGGCACACGGCCGGATCGACGATGAAGGTGGCGTCCGGGTGGGTGACGACGAACGACGTCATCGAGTTGTCGACGCGGGTGGGTGCGAAGGTGCCCTCGACGATTGCCGGGGTGGGCACCGAGCGCGGCACCTGGGGCAGCGCGACCACCGTTACGGTGCGCCGGGGCTCGGGCAGGCCCGCGTCGGTGACACCGCGGAGAAACCGGTCGTCGGGCCGCTTGGGACGCACCGCGCCCCAGACCAACCCGGTTGCGGCGGCGCAGCATTGGCGCAGGGTGGGGGAGCGGACCGGGTCGCGCGTCATGGCACCTCCACCCGGACGATGACGCTGTCGGCCCACACGCCGCGGTCGCGCGCGCGGCGCAGCTTCTCGCGCACGCACAAATCTTGGTGCACGTTCGTGACGCCCGGGACCTTGATCAGCGGCACGATGTTCCACTGCCAGCCGTAGCGGCGGTGCAGGAGGCGATTCGCCCGCTCGGCGTCGGGCCCCGCGAGGATGGTGGCGCGGCCCGCGACCGTCGTCGCGCCCGGGCGGACCCGGCCCCGATGGTCGCACGCGGTGAGTTCGACGTCGCCGCGCGCGGCCAACCGGTTGGTCTTCGGCCCGCGCTTGGTGCGGAACAGCAGCGCGCCGCCGTCCAGCCCGAACCAGATCGGGGTGTCGACCGGGGTGCCGTCGGGGCGAAACGATCGGAGCAGCGCGTAGCGCGCCGCGCCCAGTCCGTCGAGTGAATGTGTGTGCATGCCCCCAGTCAACGACTTAGAGTTGGCTCTAAGTCAAGCGTCGAGGAGGCCCGATGAGTGCTCGGCTCACGATCGGTGAGGTGGCGCGCCAAGCCGGCGTCGCGGCGACCACCCTGCGCTACTACGAACAGATCGGGCTGGTGCCCCCGCCGGGCCGGCTGGGCGGGCAGCGCCGCTACGACGATTCGGTGCTGGCCCGGCTCGAGGTGATCCGGCTCTGCAAGTCGGCCGGCTTCGCACTGGAGGAGATCCAGCTGCTGTTCGCCGACGACGCGCCGGGGCGGCCCGTCAGCCGGGCGCTGGCCGAATCCAAGCTGGCCGAAATCGATGCCCAGATGGAGGCGCTGGCCCGGGCCCGTGCCGTGATCGAATGGGGGATGCGCTGCACGTGTCCCTCAATCGACGCGTGCACGTGCGGGATTCACACCGCGCTGCCCGCCTGAGCAAAGGAGCTCCATGACCCAGCCCATCGCCGTGCGCAACTTCTCCCACGTCTGCATCGGCGTCTCGGACATCGAGGCGTCGCGCGCGTTCTACACCGCGGTGCTGGGCATGGACGTCGTCTTCGACGTCGAGCTCGACGGTGCGGGACTGGACTCGGTGACCGGCGGGGCCGCGCAACGGGGCCGCATGGTCGGCGGGCTGGTCGGCTCCGCGATGGTCGAACTGCTGTCGTTGGGCGCCGTCCCCGACTGCCCGAGCGGACCGCACCTGGGCTACACCAACGTCTCGTTCCGGGTCGACGACCTGGATGCCACCTACGACGCGGTGCGGCGCGAGCACCCCGGCGTGCGGGCGGAGCCGCCCGTCGACATCGGCGGGGTGCGGATGTTCTTCATCTACGACCCGGACGGCACACCCATCGAACTGCTGGAGTTGCCGGCCGGCATTTCGAGCACGGTGCAGCTCTGGCGCCCGGATCCGGCGTGATCCATTCCGCGTCTCCGATCGCGGACGTACGCTCACGAAGGCACAGCTGAGAGGACACCCATGACCACCGCCGAGCGTCCCGTCACCCTATGCGAGGCGTTCCAGCGCAACGCGTCGATCGATCCGGACGCCGTCGCGCTGCGCACCCCGGGTAACACCCAGACCATGACGTGGCGCGAGCTCGCGGCGCAGGTGCGCAAGGTGGCCGCCGGCCTGGCCGGCTTGGGCGTCGGGCCCGGCGACACGGTGTCGCTGATGATGGCCAACCGCATCGAGTTCTACCCGTTCGAGATCGGCGCCCAACACCTGGGCGCCACTTCGTTTTCCGTCTACAACACGCTGCCCGCCGAACAGCTGACCTACCTGTTCGAGAACGCGGGAACCCGGGTCGCGATCTGCGAGGAGCAGTACGTGGACCGCATCCGCGCCAGCGGCGCACCGATCGAGCACATCGTCTGCATCGACGGCTCGCCACCGGGCACCATGTCGGTCGACGACGTCTACGCCGCCGCGCGGGAGGGCTTCGACTTCGAGGCGACCTGGCGGGCGGTGCGGCCGGACGACGTCGTCACGCTCATCTACACCTCCGGAACCACCGGCAACCCCAAGGGGGTCGAGATGACGCACGCCAACCTGCTTTTCGAGGCGTACGCCCTCAATGCCGTCCTCCCGTCCCAGTTCGGTGACCGCGTCACGTCGTACCTGCCGACAGCGCACATCGCCGACCGGGTGATGGGCCTGTACGGCCTGGAGGTCTTCGGCGCCCAGGTCACCGTGGTCTCGGACGTCCGTGCCATCGCCGCCGCGCTGCCCGACGTGCGGCCCACGGTGTGGGGCGGCGTGCCGCGGGTGTGGGAAAAGCTCAAGGCCGGAATCGAATTCGCCGTCGCCAGCGAGACCGACGAGGTCAAGCGGCAGGCGCTGCAGTGGGCGATGTCGGTGGCCGGCAAGCGGGCCGCCGCCCTGGTGGCCGGCGAGCCGATGTCGGACGAGCTGGCCGCCGAATGGGCCCAGGCCGACGAGCTGGTGCTGTCGAAGCTGCGCGAGCGGCTCGGCTTCGGCGAACTCCGCTGGGCGGTGTCCGGCGCGGCCCCCATCCCCAGGGAGACCCTGGCGTTCTTCCTCGGCATCGGCATCCCGATCGCCGAGGTGTGGGGGATGTCGGAGCTGAGCTGCGTCGCCAGCGTCAGCCACCCTCGCGACGCGCGGTTGGGCACCGTCGGCAAGCTGCTGCCCGGGCTGGAGGGCAAGGTCGCCGACGACGGCGAGTTCCTGGTGCGTGGCCCGCTGGTGATGAAGGGCTACCGCAAGGAACCCGCCAAGACCGCGGAGGCCGTCGACGCCGACGGCTGGCTGCACACCGGTGACATCATCGAGGTCGACGACGAGGGCTACCTGAGGATCATCGACCGCAAGAAGGAGTTGATCATCAACGCCGCCGGAAAGAACATGTCGCCGGCCAACATTGAGAACACCGTGCTGGCCGCGTGCCCGATGGTCGGCGTGATGATCACGATCGGTGACGGACGGCCCTACAACGCCGCGCTCATGGTGTTCGACGCCGAATCGGTCGGCCCCTACGCGGCGCAGCACGGCCTGGGCGACGCGTCGCCCGCGGCGCTGGCGGCCCATCCGGAGGTCGTCGCCCGCATCGCCGCGGGTGTGGCCGAGGGCAACGCGAAGCTGTCACGCGTGGAACAGATCAAGCGCTTCCGAATACTGCCGTCACTCTGGGAGCCCGGGGGAGACGAGATCACGCTGACCATGAAGCTCAAGCGCAAGCCGATCATGGCGAAGTACGCGAGCCAGATCGAGGAACTCTACGCGCCCGAACTCCACCCGGACGTGCACGAGCCGTCGGCGGCGACGGTGCAGCCGGCATGAGCGGGGGCCCGGGGACTACGGCCCGCGAGTTCGGTCGGGTCGGCGTGCGAAAGTTGCTGCAGCGCACCGGCGTCGTGGAGGAGGCGACGACACCGCTGACGACGGACCCTGCGGAGGTCGTCCAGCTGCTTGCGGCCCCGTGGTATGACGAGCGGCTGGGCGGCCTGGCCGACGAGCTCGGGCGCAACCTGGCCAGCGTGCGCGCCGAGGCCGCCGGCTACCTAAGGGAGATGGCGCCGTCGCTGGACGAGCGGGCGGTCCGGGCGTGGCGCAGCTTCAGTCGCTGGCTGATGCGCGCCTACGACGTCCTGGTCGACGAGGACCAGATCGCGCAGCTGCGCAAGCTGGACCGCAAAGCGACTCTGGCGTTTGCCTTTTCGCATCGCTCCTATCTCGACGGCCTGCTGCTGCCGGAGGTGATCCAGGCCAACCGGCTTTCCCCGGCGCTCACCTTCGGTGGCGCGAACCTGAATTTCTTTCCGATGGGCGCGTGGGCCAAGCGGACGGGCACGATTTTCATCCGGCGCCAGACCAAAGACATTCCGGTGTACCGCTTCGTGTTGCGCGCCTACGCCGCGCAGCTGGTGCAGAACCACGCCAACCTCACCTGGTCCATCGAAGGCGGCCGCACGCGAACCGGCAAGCTGCGGCCCCCCGTGTACGGCATCCTGCGCTACATCAGCGACGCCGTCGACGAAATCGACGGTCCCGAAGTCTATTTGGTGCCCACCTCGATCGTGTACGACCAGCTGCACGAGGTGGAGGCGATGACCACCGAGGCCTACGGCGCCACGAAGCGGCCCGAGGACTTTCGCTTCCTGATCCGGCTGGCGCGCCAGCAGGGGGAGCGGCTCGGGCGCGCCTACCTGGACTTCGGCGAACCGCTGCCGCTGCGCAAGCGCCTCGAGGAGCTGCGCGCCGAGGAGTCCGGGACGGGCACCGAGATCGAACGCATCGCGCTGGATGTCGAGCACCGGATCAACCGCGCCACCCCGGTCACGCCGACCGCGGTGGTTAGCCTCGCGCTGCTGGGTGCGGACCGGTCGCTGTCCATCAGCGAGGTGCTGGCCACCGTGCGACCGCTCGCCAGCTACATCGGGGCGCGGAACTGGTGCGTCGCCGGCGCCGCCGACCTGACGAACCGCTCGACCATCCGCTGGGCACTGCATCAAATGGTCGCCTCGGGCGTCGTCAGCGTGTATGACGCCGGCACCGAACCCGTCTGGGGCATCGGGGCCGAGCAGCACCTGGTGGCCGCGTTCTACCGCAACACGGCCATCCACATCGTGGTCGACCGCGCGATCGCCGAGACCGCACTGCTGGCCGCCATCGAGGACGCCGAGGGTTCGGTGGACGGCTTGGTGGAACCGACGACGGTGCGCGACGAGGCGCTGCGGCTGCGCGAGCTGCTGAAGTTCGAGTTCCTGTTCTCGGCGCGCGCGCAATTCGAGAAGGAGCTCGCCGACGAGGTGCGCCTGATCGGGCGGGTGGAGGACACCAGCAAGGCGGCCAACGCGGCCGACGTGCGTGGTCTGCTGGAGAAGGCCGACCTGCTGCTGGCGCACCTGGTGCTGCGGCCGTTCCTGGACGCCTACCACATCGTCGCCGACCGGCTGGCCGCCTTCGACGACGAATCGTTCGACGAGAAGGCATTTCTCGCCGACTGCCTCGAGGTGGGCAAGCAGTGGGAGCTGCAACGCAGGATCGCCAGCGCCGAGTCGAGGTCGATGGAGTTGTTCAAGACCGCGCTGCGGCTGGCGCGGCATCGGGAGCTGGTGGACGGGTTCTCCGACGTCGACGTCGCCCAGCGGCGCCGCGAGTTCGCCGACGAGATAGCCACGGCCGTCCGGCGCGTGAACACCATCGCGGGGCTGGCCGGGGCGCGCTAGGCGGGCTTTCTGCGGAGAGTGCCATTGCGCTTCAGCGCGTGGGCGGGACCGGCATGTCGGCATGGCGAACCTGGTTGCCGCCCGCGCGTTTCGCCTCGTACATCGCCAGGTCGGCCGCGTGGACCAGGCGCTCGATCACCTGCCGTTCGGTGCTTTCGCTTGGTGCCCGCAGTTGGATGCTGCTGACACCCAGGCTGGCCGTGACACCCCAGGGTGTCGCGGCGATCGCCAGCCGCATCGCTTCGGCGGTCTTGAGGGCTTCGGAAGTGCCGGCCATCTCGGCGACCAGGAATTCCTCCCCGCCCACCCGCGCGATGACCGTGCTGTCGTTGCCGATCCGCCGCAGGTTGTCGGCGACGGACACCAGGATGCGATCCCCGGTCGCGTGGCCGTGCGTGTCGTTGATCCGCTTGAAATTGTCGAGATCGGCCATCAGCACACTGAGGCACGAGGTGCGCCCGTCGGCGGCTACCAGTTTCGCGGCCGATCGGTAGAACCCCCTGCGGTTACGCAAGCCGGTGAGCGGATCGGTCGAGGATTTCAGAGCATCCACCGAAAGCCAGTGCACCAGTACCTGCCCGCAGAACGGCACCGCCAGGATCCCCGCGCCGAGCAACAGAAAGTTGGCCGCCGCCATCGATGCGTCACCGGACGTAGCGATACGCACGGCGCACGCCGCGGCCGCACCCAGGGCGGTGCCGAGCGTGAAGACCAGCAGGCGGGCGGAGTGACAAAACGCGACATAGCCCGCGAGGCCGCCGAATGCCGCGCAACTCAGCATCCCGCTGCGCGGGTCGGCCTCGGTCACGCACACGGCGGCGATACCGATCGTGCCCACCACCGAAAACACTTGTGATTCAACGCGCGAGGGCCACCGTCGCGCCCACACCAGCGCCATGCCCGCCAGGCAGGCGATGAACGCCACCGCCAGGCCGCCCCGCACCGGCGTCTGCATACCCGACGGGCTGTTCAGCATCAGCAACGTCGCCGCGATCAGGATGGACATGATGCCGACCATCAGGTAGCGGATGAATGGCTGCAATCCGCGCGCGCCGAGGTAGTCGGAGAACCAGTCGTAGTGGTCGGGCTGACGCCACCACGCGCCCATCCAGTGCATTCCGCGACGCCCCTAACCCGTACCTTCGACTACGTGATGCTACTGAGCGCCGACGGAGTCGGGAGCCGATTATGACCACCGTCGACAATCCCATTCCGCCGCAGGACTTGTCGGGGATCGTGGGATGCCGGTTCATTTACACCTACGCCAACGGCTGGCGCTACGAGATGTATGTCAAGAACGACCGCACCATCGACTATCGAATCCATTCCGGCCATGTCGGCGGACGGTGGGTCAAGGGTCAGGACGTCGACCTGGTGCAGCTCGACGACGACAGCTACAAGGTCTCCTGGACCGAGCCCACGGGCACGTCGGTGGCCGTCAACGTCATGCCCGGCAAGCGGCGAATCCACGGCGTGATCTTCTTCCCCCAGTGGATTCGCGAGCACGGCGAGCGCACGGTGTGTTTCCAGAACGAGCACCTCGACCAGATGCGCGCCTACCGTGATGAGGGACCGACTTACCCGATCTTCACCGTGCCCGAATTCGCATACATCACCCTCTTCGAGCGTGTCGGTGCCGACGACGAATCGGTGATCGACGTGGCCCCCGACCAGCTTCCACCGGGTTGGGCCGACCGCACCAATTGACGCCGAGATTTGTCGTACCCCCCTGCGATGATGAAGCCATGTCTTCGATCGCCTCGCCTCCCGCGGAGGTGAAACCTGTTGACCGTCTTGAGGTGTTGTTCGACGAGCTGGCGGAGCTGGCCGGTCAGCGCAACGCGATCGACGGCCGCATCGTCGAGATCGTCGCGGAGATCGAGCGTGATGGGCTGTGCGGCATGACCGGCGCGCGCTCGGTGCCGGCGTTGGTGGCCTGGAAGCTGGGGTTGTCCTCGACCACCGCGCACACGATCGCCACCGTCGCGCGCCGGGTCGAGGAGTTCCCACGCTGTGCGCAGAGCATGCGGGAGGGCCGGCTGTCGCTGGATCAGGTCGGCGTCATCGCGGCCCGGGCGGGCGATGGATCCGACGAGCACTACGCGGAGTTAGCCCGGGTCGCCACGGTCAACCAGCTGCGCACCGCGGTCAAGCTGGAACCGCGACCGGAACCCGACGCCCGGCCGCACGAGCAGCCCTCGATCACCAAGACCGCCGGCGACGAGTTCACTTGCTGGCGGATCAGACTTCCCCACCTGGACGCGGCGAAGTTCGACGCGGCGCTGGCGTCTCATCGTGACGCGCTGATCGCCGAATGGAAACACGACCGCGCCGAGGGTGCGTCAGACAGCGCGCCGCCCCTGCCTGGCACCGTCGAGGCGTTCATGCGGCTGGTCGAGGCCGGATGGGATGCCGAGGCGGCCCGCCGTCCGCACGGGCAGCACACCACGGTGGTGGTGCACGTCGATGTCGAGCAGCGCGCCGCCGCACTGCACATGGGTCCGCTGCTCACCGACGCCGAACGCCGATACGTGACGTGCGACGCCACCTGCGAGGTTTGGTTCGAACGGGACGGTGAGGTCATCGGCGCCGGGCGGGCGACCCGCC
This sequence comes from Mycobacterium sp. E3305, assembly GCF_001666785.1. Lineage (NCBI taxonomy): Bacteria > Bacillati > Actinomycetota > Actinomycetes > Mycobacteriales > Mycobacteriaceae > Mycobacterium > Mycobacterium sp. E3305. The sequence goes on from NZ_LZJA01000224.1 coordinate 8,883, forward strand.
AAATCAACCGGCGGCTTCGCCGCGCACTCGAGCATCGCCACCCCACCTGCGCGGTTCCCGGCTGTGGCGCCACGCGCGGTCTGCACGCACACCACATCCGGCACTGGGAAGACGGCGGCCCAACGGAGCTGGCCAATCTGGTGCTGGTCTGCCCCTATCACCACCGGTTGCACCACCGGGGCGTCATCACGATCACCGGACCCGCCGACGACCTCGTCGTCGCCGACAGCTCGGGCCGACCGCTGAGTGCGGGATCGCTCGCCCGTGCGCCCGACCGTGCCCCGCCCGCCGTACCGCCGTGGTCCGGGCCCACCGGCGAGCGCGCCGACTGGTGGTGGTACCAACCCTTTCAGCCGCAGCCACCACCAAGCAACAACTAGGTTGGTTGGCGAACAAATGGCGGCTGGCTGCGCGGCGCCGAAGCCCCACCGCCGGTTCGCCGAGAAGGTGACGGGCAAGCTCTTCACATGATCCGAATGGCAACGCCGGAGGATGCGGACGCGATCTCCGACATTTATGCGCCGTATGTGCGCGACTCCGCGATCTCCTTCGAAGCGGTGCCGCCGACGGCCGAAGAGATGCGGTCGAGGATCAAGGCCACGCTGACCGACCTGCCCTGGCTGGTCATCACCCATGCCGACGCCGTCAGGGGCTATGCCTACGCAAGTCCGCACGGCGAGCGGGCCGCCTACCGCTGGTCGGTCGACGTATCCGTTTACCTCGACGCGTCACTGCAACGGAAGGGCAACGGCCGCCGACTGTACGCAGCTTTGTTCAATGTGCTTGCCGCTCAGGGGTACGTCAACGCCTACTCCGCCATCGTGCTGCCCAACCCGGCAAGTGTCGGCCTGCATGAGGCGGTGGGCTTCCGTCGCGTCGGCCTCTTCAATCGTGTGGGCTTCAAGAACGGAGCGTGGCGGGACATCGGCTGGTGGCATCGCCCGCTCGCCGATCCGTCCGCGCAGCCCGACGACCCGCGGCCGTGGTCGGACCTGCCGGCTCACACGCTCGAGGCCGCCCTCGCAGGGCACACTGGGTAATGGTTTGGGAAGGTCTGCGCAACCGGCGAATCGAGGGGAGTCGATGAGCGACAAGTCCGGAGGGCCCGCGCGCCCGCTGATCGCGTTCACCACCGCGGACAACGCGCCGCCGATCGCGCCCGCGCCCATCAGTCGGCCGTGGATGTCGCGGCTGCGCAATGGTTGGCCTAACCGGTGCCTACCGATCCTGATCGCGAACCAGAGTGGTTGGGAGCTGCGCAACCCGTGCGCATTCACCGCGACCTGGATGGGCGGCGACGACAGCATGGGGGTCATCATCGCGCCCGACCGGCGCGACCCGGGTCAGCTGTTGCCGTTCAGCCACTTCGGTCACGGCATCCTGACCTGGCACCTGCCGATGCTGTTCCGCACCCCGCCCGGTTACAACCTGTTGGTCCGCGGGCCGGCGAACTATCCGAAGGACGCGGTGTCTCCGTTGGAGGGCATCGTCGAGACCGACTGGGCCACATCGAGTTTCAGCATGAGCTGGCAGATGACCCGCAAGATGATGCCGGTGCGGTTCGAGGTCGACGAGCCGATCTGCATGATCGTCCCGCAGCGCCGGGCCGAGCTGGAGGAGTTCGCGCCGGAAATCAGGCCGATCGACTCCGACGAGGAAGTGCGCCGTAAACACGAGTTCTTCCTGCGCTCACGCAACGAGCTGGGTCAGGCGCAGGCGGCGACCAACACCGAACTGGGCGAAAAGGTGCCGTGGCAGGGCGACTACACCCGCGGCAAGCACGCCGACGGCGAACCCGGGGCGCCCGACCACCAAACGCGCGTCCACCTCCGCCCGTTCGTCGACACGCGGCGATAGGCCATCACCCCGCGCGTACCGCGGCCGGCCCAGGGATCCGGGCCGGCGCCTGGGCGGACGGCCCCGCCCAGCCGATGTACCCGTCGGGGCGCACCAGCACGGCCGGCCCGCGGTCGGTCCGCTCGGCCTGCAGCATCCCGGGCGCCTCGACCGGTGGGGCACCGCGTTCGCGCACCAACACGAAGCCGCCGGTGCGCTGCAATTCGGTCAACCGTCCCTCGACGAGGGGGATCTGGGTGGCGCGGGTGCCGACCAGGCCGTGCCGGCCGTAGCGCAGCGTCGTGCCGGCGAAACTGCCCGCCACCCTGTCCCGAACCGACGGAATCCGAAGCAGCCTGGGCGCCAACAGGTTCGGCAACCATCGGGCGCCGCGCGGATGGAGAGTCGCGGCACGGGCCATCAGTCCGGACTGCAACACCACGCGCTTGCCGATCGGGTGGCGTTCGGTGTGGTAGCTGTCCAGCAGCGCCTCGTCGGCGCCGCCGAGCACCGCGTCGAGCTTCCAGGCCAGGTTGGCGGCGTCCTGAATGCCGGTGTTCATGCCCTGACCGCCCATCGGGGAGTGCACGTGCGCGGCGTCGCCGGCCAAGAACACCCGCCCATGCCGGTACCGCTCGACTTGCCTTTCGTCGCAATGGAACCGGGACTTCCAGCCCACCTCGACGACGCCGTGGTCGGTGCCCATGCCGCGGGCGAGCACGTCGACGATCTCGGCGTCGGAGACCGGTTCGCCGTCGGGTACTTGATGCGCGCGGTCCCAGACCATGGCGCGATACCAGGAACCGCCCGCTCGGTCGTAGGGAGCCAGGAAGGCCAGGAGGTCGCCGGGGGCGGCGACCGTGAGGCCGCCACCGGCGGGCCCGTGCGCCAGCCTGACGTCTGCCAGCACGATCGACGTCAGCACCGTCTTACCGGGGAATGCGGCGCCCACCAGCCGCCGCACGGTGCTGTGCGCGCCGTCGGCGCCGACCACGTACCGCGCCCGCCACGTCAGCCGGTGGGCCGGATCGTCGTCGTCCTTGGGGCGGGCGGTGACGGTCACGAAGTCGGAGTCCTGGCGGAGCGCGACCACCTCGATGCCGCGCCGGATCTCGGCACCCTCGGCCACCGCGTAGCGACGCAGCGCCGCATCGACGTTGGTCTGCGGGGTGATCAACACGAACGGATAGGGGGAGTCGAGGTGGGTCAGGTCGATCTGCGCGCCGGCGAACAGTCGCACGCCCGGTGCGCGGTGCCCGCGCGCCAACAGGTCGTCGGCCAGGCCGCGCGCGTCGAGCACTTCCAGCGTGCGCGCCATGGTGGCGAACGCGCGGCTCGCCGGGTTCTCCGTGGGCCAGCGGTCCAACACGGTGACCGACCGCCCGGCGCGGGCCAGGTCGCCCGCGGCGGTCAGGCCGGTGGGGCCGGCCCCCACCACCAGGACGTCGACTTCGTGGGTCGTCATCGCGCCGCCCCCTCGGGCTGCGGGTACCAGCGGCGGATGTCGCCGGGCGTGGACTGCGCTGCGCGGTTGAAGACGAATCGGCAGCCGGGTTGGGTCGCGTGCGCCGCGTTGACGATCGACTCGAACAGCAGCGTGTTGTCGGCTACCAACCGGATCCCGGCCCCGATCAACACCGCGTCGTAGCGCTTGGCCTGAAGCCACCGGCGGGCCTTGTCGGCGCCGGCCGTGCCGAAGTCGATCAGACAGTTGTCGACCTCGTAGCCGGCGGCACGCAACGCCGCGACGTTGTCGTCGTTGGCCGTCCGCAACACTTCCCTCGAGAGGCCCGCGAACTGCGCGAAATCCGGCGACGAGCAGTCGACCACGTCGGGATCGAGCCCGATCTGGATGACGGACACGGTCATGAGTAGGACCTCCCCGGAGTTGAGTTCAACAGTTGTTGAACTCAACGGTAGGCCCGGGGTGCTGGCTGTGTCAACAGTTGTTGAATACAATCGGGACCATGCCCGCGAAGACGCGCGACGGGAAGGTCACCCGCGAAACCATCCTGCGCGCCGCGCGCGCCCAGTTCTCCACGCACGGCTTCGAGCGCACCACCATCCGCTCGATTGCGTCGGAGGCCGGCGTGGACCCCGCGCTGGTCATGCACTACTTCGGCAGCAAGGCCGATCTGTTCGCCGCCGTGTCGCGGCTCGAGGTCAGGTTTCCCGACCTGTCCGGCGTCGCGCCCGAGCGCCTCGCGGACGTGCTGGTTCCCCTGTTCGTCCAGGTTTGGGACCCGCACGGCTCCTTCCTGCCGCTGCTGCGCGCGGCCGCCACCAATCGCACGGCCGCCGACACCCTGCTGGCCGTGTTCGTCGAGCAGGTCGCCCCGGCGCTGGCCAGCGTCACCCCCGACCGCGCCGCCGAGCGGGCCGCGCTGGTGGGCTCACAGGTGCTCGGAATCGCGATGGCGCGCTACGTCGTCGGGGTGCCGGCCCTGGCCGAGCTGGACGACGCGGCGCTGACCGAATGGGTACGCCCGGTGCTCGCCCGCTACCTGACGGGCCCGGCGCCCCCGGCTTCCCCGGCCTAGAGTTGGGGCATGCCACTTTCTGGGGAATACGCGCCGAGCCCATGGGATTGGTCCCGCGAACAGGCCGAGAAATACGAGCAGTCCGGCGGGACCGAGGCCACCGACATGAAGGGCAAGCCCATCATCGTGCTGACCACGGTCGGGGCGAAGACGGGCAAGCTTCGGAAGACCCCGCTGATGCGGGTCGAGCACGACGGCGAGTACGCGATCGTCGCGTCGCTGGGCGGCGCCCCCAAGCACCCCGTCTGGTACCACAACGTCGTCAAGAACCCCCGGGTCGAGCTGCAGGACGGCGGCACCACCCGCGAGTACGACGCGCGTGAGGTGTTCGGCGACGAGAAGGCGGTTTGGTGGGAGCGCGCCGTCGAGGCCTGGCCCGACTACGCCGAATATCAGAAGAAAACCGACCGCCAGATCCCGGTGTTCGTGCTCACCCCCGTCGGCTGAATTCCTGTGTTGACCGGCTGGCATGGCACCATTGACCAGTGTCCGCCGAACTGAGCCAGCACCCGCACGTGCCGTACGTTTGCGGGTCTGACATCGACACCGCGGCGAAGCGGATCGCCGCGGTGGTCACGCCGACCCCGCTGCAATACAGCGACCGGTTGTCGGCGATCACCGGCGCGCAGGTCTACCTCAAGCGGGAAGACCTGCAGGTGGTGCGCTCCTACAAGCTGCGCGGGGCCTACAACCTGCTGGTGCAGCTGTCCGACGAGGAGCTGGCCGCGGGGGTCGTGTGCTCGTCGGCCGGCAACCACGCGCAGGGCTTCGCCTACGCGTGCCGGACGCTGGGGGTGCACGGGCGCGTCTACGTGCCCGCCAAGACGCCGCAGCAGAAGCGCGACCGGATCCGCTACCACGGCGGGGAGTTCATCGAACTGATCGTCGGCGGAACGACGTACGACCTGGCCGCCGAGGCCGCGTTGGCCGACGTCGAACGCACCGGCGCCACGCTGGTGCCCCCGTACGACGACCTGCGCACCATCGCCGGTCAGGGCACCATCGCCGTCGAGCTGCTCGAGCAGCTCGACGAGGAGCCGAACCTGGTCGTGGTTCCCGTCGGCGGTGGCGGTTGCATCGCCGGCATCACCACTTACCTGGCGGAGCGGACGACGAACACGTCGGTGCTGGGCGTCGAGCCGGCCGGGGCCGCCGCGATGATGGCCGCGCTGGCCGCCGGCGAGCCGGTGACGCTGGATCACGTCGACCAGTTCGTCGACGGCGCCGCGGTGCGCCGCGCGGGCACGCTGACCTACGCCGCGCTGGCGGCCGCCGGTGACATGGTGTCGATCACCACGATCGACGAGGGCGCGGTGTGCACCGCGATGTTGGACCTGTATCAGAACGAGGGCATCATCGCCGAGCCCGCGGGCGCGCTCTCGGTCGCGGGACTGCTGGAGGCGGACGTCGAACCGGGCTCGAGCGTGGTGTGCCTCATCTCCGGCGGCAACAACGACGTCTCACGCTACGGCGAGGTGCTCGAGCGGTCGCTGGTCCACCTCGGCCTCAAGCACTACTTCCTGGTGGACTTCCCGCAGGAGCCGGGCGCGCTGCGCCGGTTCCTGGACGAGGTGCTGGGCCCCGACGACGACATCACGCTGTTCGAGTACATCAAGCGCAACAACCGCGAGACCGGCGAGGCGCTGGTGGGCATCCAGCTGGCCTCGTCGGCCGACCTGGACGGCCTGCTCGCGCGGATGCGGGCGACGGAGCTGCACGTCGAACGCCTCGAGCCGGGTTCGCCGGCTTACCGCTACCTGTTGTTCTAGGGCCCGGGCCGCGCTGCATGGACCAGCAGTATGGCCCCGGTGCTGGCGGGTTCGGCCTGGTCGGCGCCGGCATCGTGGTTCTGCTCGTGCTGCTTGCGTGGGTGGCGGTTCGGGTCGCCCGACGCGGACCCCCGTTCCGGACGCTCTGGGTGAAGGTGTCCAAAACGCTGACCCGGGCCCGTGACCGGATCAGCGACCGAGGGTGGTCGCTGGCCCGTCGGTGGTCGGAGAGCGAGGTCGCCGGTGCCGCATTGCTGCTCGGGCTGGCCGTGGTCGTCGCGCTTGCGGTCGGCTTCAGCGAGATTCTCGAGGACGTGCTCGAGGGCGACGGCATCGCCGGAATCGACCAGCCGGTGACTCGTTGGCTCGCAGCCCACCGTGAATTGTGGCTGACCGCCGCGTTGCGGGCGATCACCATGGCGGGCGGACCCCTTTTCCTGACGGCGATCGCGTTCCCGATCTCCGTTGCCGCTGGTTATCGGAGCAGGTCGTGGCGGCCCGTGGTGCTCGCGCTGGTCGGCGGCGGTGTGGTTCCGCTGGTCCTCTTCACCGCCAAGGCCCTGGTGGGTCGGCCACGGCCGCCCTTTCCCTTCGCCCTCGTCGACGCGGACGGGTATTCGTTTCCGTCCGGGCACGCCACCGGCACCGCCGCGATCATGGTGATCTCCGCGTGGATGCTGACGCGGTGGCTGATCATGCGGTGGACCGGGCGGGTGGTCGTGTGGACGGTCGCGATCGGCTCGGCGTTCCTGATCGGGTTCTCGCGGATCTACCTGGGAGTCCATTACGTCAGCGACGTGCTCTCCGGCTGGATGTTGGGCCTGGCCTGGGCCGGCACCGTCATGCTCGTCGGAACCTGGTGGGACGACAGCCGGCGCGCGCGGGTGGGCCTCAGCCCCTTCGCTCGCTGAGGTACGCCGGCACCGGCAGCGCAGGATCGAGGTCCGAGGCCGGCACCGGCGCACCGGCCGTCACGCTCAGCGGCACCACCCCCGCCCAGTGCGGCAGCGCGCAATCCTCCGGATCGTCCACCGGCCCGCCGCCGCGCACCTTGGCCGACACCTCCACCAGGTCGAGGGCGAGCACCCCCGTCGCGGCCAGCTCGCGCGGATTCGGCGCCCGGCAGTCGGCGGCGCGCCCGGGCGCGATGCGATCGAGCAGGCCGGCGAGCGCCCGCAGTTTCTCCGCCGCGTCATCGACCACACGCGCGGTGCCGAGCACGACGACCGAGCGGAAGTTCACCGAGTGGTGCATGGCGGCGCGCGCCAGCACCAGCCCGTCGACCAGGGTGACGGTGACGCACACGGGCAGGCCCGAGGGCGCCGCGCCTGCCGCGAGCAGGGGGCCGCTGCCGGTCGAACCGTGCAGGTAGAGGGTCTCGCCCAGGCGGGCATGGGTGGTCGGCAGGACCACCGGCCGGCCGTCGCCGAGGTAGCCCAGGTGGCAGATCAGCGCCTCGTCCAGGATGCGGTGGACGGTCTCGCGGTCGTAGCGCGCGCGCTCCCGGTAGCGGGTGGGCGTCGTGCGCGGTGTGGGCTGGTATCCGGCGGTCATGGCGCCTACCTTTGTTCTAGTACATAATCGATTGCGTGCCAGTACAAAACAGCATAACCGGGACCGGTGCCGATTCCATAGCCGCCAGCATCGAGGAGGCCATCTCGGCCGGCTCGCTGGCGCCCGGCGACGCGCTGCCGCCCGTCCGCGACCTCGCCGCCCAGCTCGGCGTCAACGCCAACACCGCGGCCGCGGCCTACCGCCTGTTGCGGCACCGCGGGGCGGTGGAGACCGCCGGCAGGCGCGGCACCAGGGTGCGGCAGCGCTCGGCGACCACGCCACGATCCCTGCTGGGGCTCGACGTCCCCGCCGGGGTGCGCGACCTGTCGACCGGCAATCCCGACCCCGCCCTGTTGCCCCTGGCGGGGGCGTCGCTGCCCGGCCCGGTCGGGGGCCGCCCGGTGTTGTACGGGGAGCCGGCCATGTCGGCGGCCTTGGTGGAGTTCGCCCGGGCGGCGCTGTCCGCCGATGGTGTCCCGGCCGAGCACCTCGCGGTGACCAGCGGCGCGCTCGACGGCATCGAGCGCGTGCTCACCGCGCACCTGCGTCCCGGTGATCGGGTCGCCGTCGAGGACCCGGGCTGGGCCAACCTGCTCGATCTGCTTGCCGCCCTTGGGCTTTCGGCCGAGCCCGTTCGGGTCGACGACGAAGGGCCATTGCCCGCCGACCTGGCGCGGGCGCTGGACCGCGGGGTGCGCGGGTTGATCGTCACCACCCGCGCCCAGAATCCGACGGGGGCGGCGTTGTCCGCGGGCCGCCGCGACGAACTACGAAACCTGTTGGTGCGCCGGGCCGCTGACCTGCTGGTGGTCGAAGACGATCACTGCGCGGGCATTTCGGGCGCGCCGCTGCACACGGTGGCGGGCGTGACCGAGCGGTGGGCCTTCGTGCGGTCGGCGTCCAAGGCGTACGGCCCGGACCTGCGCGTGGCCGTGCTGGCGGGGGATCGGCGCACCGTCGAGCGCGTGCACGGCCGCCTGCGGCTGGGGCCGGGCTGGGTCAGCCATCTGCTGCAGGACCTGGCCGTCAGCCTGTGGTCCGACCCGGCGGCCGCGCGCCTGGTCGCCACGGCCGAGCGCAGGTACGCCGACACCCGCCGGCGGCTGGCGACCGCGCTGGCCGAGCGCGACGTCGCCGCGCGTGGCCGCTCCGGACTCAACGTGTGGATCCCGGTGCCCGACGAGACCGTCGCGATCACCCGGTTGCTGGGCGCGGGCTGGGCCGCGGCGCCGGGCACGCGGTTCCGCATCGGCACGCCCCCAGGCATCCGCGTCACCATCGCGGACCTCGGCGCCGACGAGATCGACCCGCTGGCGGACGCGATCGCCGAGGCGGTGCACGGCGCGGGCCGCCCCAGCGTCTAGCCGAGGGTCAGATTATTCGGTGCGCCCGAGGCCGGGGCCGGTCCACAACAGCTCCACGCTGCGTTGTGGCGGCGCCTCGTGGGGCGGGACGAGCGGAGCCGAAACCGGCTGTTTCTTCCTCAGCAAGCCGATCCACCGGCCGAACACGGATTGATCCATGGGCGAATCATCGGCGGTCGCGCGCCGGGCCGCGCACCGTTGTCCACAGGCGTCAGCGCTGCTCGCCCACCGCGAGGATGGCGAGCGAATGCCCTTCGAGCACCGTCTTGTCGGCGTCGACCGCGGGGTCGCCCCAGGCCAGCACCACGTCGCCGGCGACGGGCACCGTCGCCGCCTCGGCGCCGAGGTTGCACACGATGCGCAACCGGCCGCGGGACACGCTGATCCAGCGTTGCTCCTCGTCGAAGTCGACGGCGAGGTGCGCCAGCCACGGATCGGCGAGGTCGGGGTCGCGGTGCCGTAACGCGATCAGGTCGCGGTAGAACCGGTGCAGCCGGCCGTGCTCGCCGGAGTCCACCTCGGCCCAGTCGAGCTTCGAGCGCTGGAACGTCTGCGGGTCCTGCGGGTCGGGGATGTCGTCGGCGTCCCAGCCGTGCTCGGCGAATTCCGCCTTGCGCCCCTCCGCGGTGGCCTTGGCCAGCTCCGGTTCGGGATGCGAGCTGAAGAACTGGAACGGGGTCGACGCCGCATACTCCTCGCCCATGAAAAGCATTGCGGTGAAGGGCGTTCCGATGGCGAGCGCGGCCTTGATCGCCAGCTGGCCACCGGACAGGTTCTGCGACGGTCGGTCGCCGAGCGCCCGGTTGCCGACCTGGTCATGGGTGCAGGTGTACGCGACCAGCCGGGTGCCGGGGATCCCCGAGTTCTCGGTGGTGTCCAACGGGCGCCCGTGGCGGCGGCGCCGGAACGACGAATAGGTGGCGGCGTGAAAGTAGCCGTGGCGCAGCGTCCGCGCCAGGGTGGCCAGGCTGCCGAAGTCGGCGAAGTAGCCCTGGCGCTCGCCCGACACCGCGGTGTGGATCGCGTGGTGGATGTCGTCGGCCCATTGCCCCGTGAGGCCGTAACCACCCCGGTCGCGGGGGGTTATCAGCCGCGGGTCGTTGAGATCGCTCTCGGCGATCAGCGACAGCGGGCGACCCAATTGTCGTGACAGCCAGTCGGTTTCGGTCGCGAGCTCCTCGAGGATGTGGATGGCGGTCGTGTCCACCAGGGCGTGCACGGCGTCCAGGCGCAGCCCGTCGGCGTGGAAATCGCGCATCCAGCGCAGCGCGCACCCGATGATGTAACGCCGGACCTCGTCGGAGTCGGCGTCGGCGATGTTGATGCCTTCGCCCCACGGGTTGCTCGCCGACGACAGGTACGGGCCGAACTTGGGCAGGTAGTTGCCCGACGGGCCGAGGTGGTTGAACACCGCGTCGATCAGGACGCCCAGGCCCCGCGCGTGGCAGGAGTCGACGAACCGGACCAGGGCGTCGGGGCCGCCGTAGGGCTCGTGCACGCTGTACCACTGCACCCCGTCGTAGCCCCAGCCGTGCGTTCCGGCAAAGGAATTCACCGGCATCAGCTCGACGAAGTCGACGCCGAGATCCACCAGGTAGTCCAGCTTCTCGATGGCCGAGTCGAGGGTCCCCTCGAGGGTGAAGGTGCCGAGGTGCAACTCGTAGATCAGCGCGCCCTCGACCGACCGGCCCTGCCAGTCGTCGTCGGTCCAGGCGGCGCCGGCCGGGTCCCACAGCTGCGAGCGGGCGTGCACGCCGTCGGGCTGGCGGGGCGAGCGCGGGTCGGGCAGCACCGTGGGATCGTCGTCGAGCACGAACCCGTAGCGGGCGTCCGCTGCCGCGTCCACGGACGCGTGCCACCACCCGTCGTCCGAGCGCGTCATCGGGTGCACGCGGCCCTCGACGTCGAGCCGGACCAGCTCCGGTTTGGGCGCCCAGACCCGGAATTCAGTCATGGTGGCGCTCCAGCAGCACGACGGGCAGCTCGGCGAACAGTTGGGCCGCCGCCGTCGGCCCGTCCGCGATGACGCCGGTGAGGGCGTCCTTCCAGGTGCCCTCGGGCAGCGCCAGCACCGTGTTACCCCAACCGGTTTCGGTCAGGCGCACGGTCCACCGGGTCACCGCGACCACGATGTCGGAGCCCCGGCGGAAGGCCAGCACGTGATCGCCGGCGTCGCCATTGGCCAGCACGGGAACGTAGTCGCCGCGCAGGAAGGTGTCCGGATGGGCGCGGCGCACCCGAAGCGCGGTCGTGACCACCCGAATCTTGGGATGCTCCAACGCCTTCAGCGCGGCCCGCCGGGCGGCGTAGTCGACGGCCCGCCGATTGTCCGGGTCCACCAGGCTGTCGTCCCACAGTTCGGTGCCCTGGTAGACGTCGGGTATCCCGGGCACGGTCAGGGCGAGCAGCTTCTGGCCGAGCGCGTCGCTGGCGGCGTGCGGGTTGAGCTGGGCGACGAGCTCGGTCAGCTGGCCGGCCACCGGGCCGTCGAACACACCGTCCAGCCACCGGTGCACCGCGTCCTCGAACTCGGTGTCCGGGTCGTTCCACGAGGTATGCCAGGCCGCCTCCCGAATGGCCTTCTCGGCGTAACCGTGCAGCCGCTCGCGCAGCTCCGGGCTGACCTCACCGGTGACCGGCCAGACGCCGAAGATGTTCTGCCACAAGAACTGTCCGGTCGCCGGGTCGGGGGAGGGCGCGTCGATCTCCCAGCGGGCGAGGAACTCGGTCCACAGCGACGGGACCTGTGACAGCACCCCGATCCTGGCCCGCACGTCCTCGCCGCGCTTGGTGTCGTGGGTGGTCAGCGTCGTCATCGTGTGCGGCCACAGCCGGGCCCGGGTGGCGGCGCTGTGGTGGAATTCCGCCGCGCCGACACCGAAGCGATGCGGTTCACCCCCGACCTCGTTGAGCGACACCAGCCGCGCGTCCCGGTAAAAGTAGCAGTCCTCGACTGATTTGGCGGTCACCGCACCGCAGAGCTGCTGCAGCCGGACGGCCGGCTCGCCGCCCGGGGCCAGCGCGGCGGCGATCACCTGCAGCGCGGGCCCCAATTCCGGTGACTGTGCCTGTGTTTCGGCCAGCGCCGTGGGCATGATCGCCGACAGCCCCGGGTAGTCGCAGCGGTAGACGCCGATGTGGGTGAGCAGCGTGGCCACCGCTTCGGGCAACCGCGGGTGGTCGTCGCCGGCCGCGGCCACGATCGCGCGGCGCAGCCGGCGCAGTTCGCTCGCGAGGGTGTCGGTGGCCGCACGGATCTTGAGTTCCGCCAACATCTCCGGCGCCGCTCCGTAGTCCAGACCCGCCGACTCGACGAGCTCGGTGAGCGCGGGCGCGCCGCTGGGGTCGACGAAGACCCCGCCGATCTCCCGCAGCACGTCGTAGCCCGTGGTGCCGCCGATCGGCAGCGTGGGTTCGAGCGCCTCGTCGACCGCCAGGATCTTCTCGATCACGATCCAGGTTTGCGGCCCAACCGATTCTCGCAGCCAGGCCAGGTAGCCGCAGGGGTCGGAAAGCCCGTCGGGATGGTCGATGCGCACACCGTCGACGAGTCCCTCGGCGGCCCACCGGGCAACCTCGGCGTGGGTGGCGTCGAACACGGCGCGGTCTTCCTGGCGCAGCCCGGCCAGCGAGGTGATCGAAAAGAAGCGCCGATAGCCGCACACGCCGTTGCGCCAGCCCACCAGGCGGTAGTGCTGGCGGTCGTGAACCTCGGGCCCGGTGCCCTCGGCGGTGCCGGGCGCGATGGGAAGCGCCAGGTCGCCCAGCCGCAGCAGGTCCCCGTCGACGTGGAGGTCTGCGGCGTCGTCGTCGGAGCCCAAGATGGGCAGGACGATGCGGCCGTCCTCATCGAGGTCCCAATCGATGTCGAAATACGTTGCGTAGTCAGACGAACGGCCGTGCCGCAACACGTCCCACCACCATGCGTTCTGTTGGGGCTGGTCGATTCCCACGTGATTGGGCACGATGTCGACGATCAGGCCGACGCCGCGCTCCCGCGCCGCGGCCGACAGCCGCTCGAGGCCGTCGCGGCCGCCCAGCTCGGGGGAGACGGTCGTCGGGTCGGTGACGTCGTAGCCGTGATTCGACCCGGTGGCCGCGGTCATGATGGGGGACAGATAGAGGTGGGACACCCCGAGTTCGTCCAGGTAATCCAGCAGGCGTTCCGCGTCGGCGAAGGTGAACGCGAACCCGCTGGCCTCACCGCGCAGCTGCAACCGGTAGGTCGAGAGTATGGGAAAAGGCATGCGTCACATGGTCTTACGTAAGACCAGAAGCGATCGCCCGGGCAACGAGACCTTCTCTTCGGCATTCACCACCTGGTCGGCCTCACCCGTCGGGTGGTTGGTGTCCAGTTCCACGGTCCACTCCTGCGCATAGTCGTCGTTCGGCATCACGAACTCCACGGGTTCTTCGCCGGCGTTGAAGCACAACAGGAACGAGTCGTCGACGACCCGTTCACCGCGCGCGTTGGGCGCGGTGATGGCCTCGCCGTTGAGGAACACCGCCACACATTTGTGAATGCTCTCGCCCCAGTCCTCGTGCGTCATCTCCCGGCTGCTGGGATTCAGCCAGGCGATGTCGCGGACCTCGTCGCCGGTGCGGATCGGTTCACCCTCGAAGAACCGGCGGCGCCGGAATACCGGGTGGGTCTTGCGCAACGTGGTGACCTTGCGCGCGAAGGCCAGCAGGTCCGAATTCTTGTCGACCAATGACCAATCCATCCAAGACAATTCGGAGTCCTGGCAGTAGACGTTGTTGTTGCCGTTCTGGGTGCGGCCCAGCTCGTCGCCGTGCGCGATCATCGGCGTGCCCTGGCTGAGCATCAGCGTCGCCCAGAAGTTGCGCATCTGGCGACGGCGCAGAGTCAAGATGTCCGGGTCGTCGGTGGGCCCCTCGACACCGCAGTTCCACGAGCGGTTGTGGCTTTCGCCGTCGCGGTTGTCTTCGCCGTTGGCCAGATTGTGTTTCTCGTTGTAGGACACCAGGTCGTTGAGCGTGAAGCCGTCGTGGGCGGTGACGAAGTTGATGCTGGCGCTGGGGCGCCGTCCGGTCGCCTCGTAGAGGTCCGACGACCCGGTCAGCCGGGACGCGAACTCGCCTAGGGTCGCGGGCTCGCCCCGCCAGTAGTCACGCACAGTATCGCGATACTTCCCGTTCCACTCGGTCCACAAACCCGGGAAATTGCCGACTTGGTAACCGCCCTCGCCGACGTCCCACGGTTCGGCGATCAGTTTGACCTGGCTGACGATCGGATCCTGCTGAACCAGGTCGAAGAACGCGCTCAGCCGGTCGACGTCGTGCAGCTCCCGGGCCAGCGTGGCGGCGAGGTCGAAACGGAAGCCGTCGACGTGCATCTCGGTCACCCAGTAGCGCAGCGAGTCCATGATGAGCTGCAGCACGTGCGGGTGACGCGGGTTCAGGCTGTTGCCCGTGCCGGTGTAGTCCTTGTACAGCCGCAGGTCGGAGTCGACGAGCCGGTAGTACGCGGCGTTGTCGATGCCGCGGAAGTTGATCGTCGGCCCGAGGTGATTGCCCTCGGCGGTGTGGTTGTACACCACGTCGAGGATCACCTCGATGTTCGCCTCGTGCAGGCTGCGCACCATCGATTTGAACTCGGCGACGCTGGAGGTGCGATTGGCCGCGTACTGGTTGTGCGGCGCGAAGAACCCGAAAGTGTTGTAGCCCCAGTAGTTTCGCAGACCCAGGTCCAGCAGGCGGGAGTCGTGCATGAACTGGTGCACCGGCATCAGCTCCAGCGCGGTGACGTTGAGCGACTTGAGGTAGTCGATGATCACCGGGTGGGCCAGGCCGGCGTAGGTGCCGCGCAGTTCGGCGGGGATGCCGGGGTGGGTCTGGGTCATGCCCTTGACGTGGGCCTCGTAGATCACCGTTTCGTGGTACGGGGTCAGTGGCGAACGGTCCGAGCCCCAGTCGAAGAAGGGGTTGCTCACCACGCTGGTCATGGTGTGGCCCAGGGAGTCGACCATTGGCGGCGTCCCGGGGTCGGCGGCGTCACCGTCGGGGTGGACGGCCTTCATGTCGTAGGAGAACAGCGCCTGCCCGAAGGTGAAATCCCCGTGGAAGGCCTTGCCATACGGGTCGAGCAGCAGCTTGCTCGGGTCACACCGGTGGCCGGCCGCCGGGTCGAAGGGCCCGTACACCCGGAAGCCGTAGCGCTGGCCCGGCGAGATGTTGGGCAGGTAGGCGTGCCACACGTAGCCGTCGACCTCGTCCAGGGGAATCCGTGACTGGCCCCCAGCGTCGTCGATCAGACACAACTCGACCTTCTCGGCAATCTCGGAGAACAACGAGAAGTTGGTCCCCGCGCCGTCATAGGAGGCACCGAGGGGATACGGGTTCCCCGGCCAGACGGTGGCCAGTTTCGGCTGTTGGTTACCAGCTACGCCTGCTGCTGAAGCGTGATTGTCGGTCGGCACCATCTGACCTTATCCGCGGTCGGGGCGGCGGGGCGCGTCACCACCAACCGGTATTGGCCGCGATCTGGCGGCCCAATTCGCCCACCATGGTCCGTACGTAAGTGGGGGTCAGGTGGTGGGCGCCGTGGTAGATCAGCACGTTTCCCTCGACCGGCCGGCACACGTCGGCGCGGCAGATCGCATCGGACATGTCGAGCACCTTCAGCAGCGGGAATTGTGTGACGAAGTCGAGGGTCTGATTGCGGTCGGAGAGCGCGTCGGAACGCTTGATCGCGCACGACTGGGGGCTGCCGCCCTTCTTGGCCAGGCAATCCGCCGGGTCGAACGGCTGGCCGTTTTTGACCAGCCACGGGGTGTCTCGCATGCCGAGGATCGGAATGTTGTTGTCCGAGAACCGCTGCCAGATTCCGATGTAGGTCGCCGGCATCACGTCGCCGGGCTTGATGTTCCACGGCCGGGTGGTGGTGGTGAACACGTAGTCGGGACGGTCGGCGATCACCCTGTCCATCGTCTGTTCGACCCACTGCCGGCACTGCGGGTAGGCGGCGTTGTTGCCCATGATCAACGGGACTTCCTCGGTGGACAACGGGCAGCCCATCTTGAGGTACGTCACCACTTTGAAGTGATGCATCTTGCCGAGCAGGTCGAGAGCGGGCAGCCAGTGTTCGGCGTGGGACCCGCCCGCCAGCGCAATCGTGCGGTCGGCGGCCACGTCGCCGTAGGTGCACGCCACCACCGCCGGGTTGACGAAGTCACTGATGCAGCCGTCGCGGGTGGAGACCGGCAGATCCTCCTTGACCTCCAGGACGCTGGGCCGCATCGGCAACGCGGGCACCCGCACGTGTTCGGTCAGGGCGCGCGCCCCCGGATAGTCCTGCGGGTTGAGCACGCTGAGCTCCTTGCCCGCGGCCCGCAGGACCGTGACGTGCTGGCGCCACGTGAACGACGTCGCGGTCAGCGTGACCCCCAGCAGCACGATCGCCGTCCCCAGCGCCATCGTGGGCCTGGGCAGGCGCGCCAGCCAGGCGGGCGCGGTCGCCGGTGACCTCCCTGCGGTCCGGTAGCGCAGCGGGTCCTCGACGAGCCGGGTGGTCAGGTAGGCCAGCAGGCCCGAGACGAGCAGCACCGCCGCACCCTCGACGAAGCCGGCGTGCCGGTGCCCGCTGAAAGACAGCCAGAAGATCAGCAGTGGCCAGTGCCACAGGTAAAGGGAGTACGCCATCGCGCCCAGCGCGACCAGCGGCCCGGCCGCCAGCAGGCGATTGGGCAGCGGCAGCCGGTTCCCGGTGGCGGGGCCGCCCTGCAGGTTGGCCCCCGCCAGAATCATCAGCATGGTGGCCCCGACGGGCACCAGGGCCCAGGGGCCGGGGAATTCCTTCACGCCGTCGATCAGCGCCCCGCACGAGACGATCGCCGCCAGCGCCAGGGTGGCCACGACCGTTCGCAACCACATCGGCCAGCGGATGGCAGGCACCAGCGCACCGACCAGCGCGCCGAGCAGCAACTCCCAGCCGCGCGCGAAGCTGTTGTAGTAGGCGGCTGCCTGGTCACCCTGATGAGCCACGATCGCGTAGACGAACGACGCCACCGTCAGCGCCGTCAGCAGCACCAGGAAGAGGGTGCGCAGCCGGCGGCCCAGCGGACGCCTGAACAGGTAGGCGCACGCGGCGATCAACAGCAGGAAGCCGACGTAGAACTGGCCCTGCACCGACATGGACCAGATGTGCTGGAGCGGACTGACGGCCTCGCCGGCGCGCAGGTAATCGGACGCCGTGTTGGCCAGCTCCCAGTTCTGGTAGTAGCCGAGGCTGGCGAGGCTCTGGTCGGCGAAGGTCTCCCAGCGGGTCTCCGGTTGGACCAGGATGGTCAGCACCGCGCACCCGGCCAGCACCACGACCAGGGCGGGCACCAGGCGGCGCACGAGCCGGACCACCTCCGCCACCGGCGACAGGGTGACGGCAGGGTTCAGCGCCGCGCGAATGATCTTGCCGCCGAAGAAGAATCCGGACAGCGCCAAGAACACGTCGACGCCGCCCGAGACCCGGCCGAACCAGATGTGGAAGACGGCCACCAGCGCGATCGCGATGCCGCGCAGGCCGTCCAGGTCGTAGCGGTAGAACCCCGAATTGCGCGCCGCCGTACCGACCGGTTCCGCGGTCGCGACCGGTCGGTGAGACGGGGACAGGATCGGCATGATCGATCGCTAATTTACCGAAAACCGCCACCCGCTCCGGTTTAGGAGCAGGTGGCGGCGGTCGGGGGCCCCCGAAAAGCCGGGGAATCTACCGGGCGGTGCCGGGCGCCGTCGGGAGGAACGGCGATTGCTGCGGCGGCAGCAGCTGCACCGGGGCCTGCGGTGCCGGAAGTTGCTGCGTCGGCAGCTGCTGGACCGGCGCCTGCGGCACCGGGACCCGTTGCAGCGGGGCCTGTTGCAGCGGCGCCGGCGGGGCCGGGAGCTGCTGCACCGGCGCCTGCGGCAACGGGAGCTGGCCGGACTGCTGCTGCAGCGGCGCCTGCTGCACCGGGGCCTGCTGCGTCGGGAGTTGCTGGACCGGGGCCTGCTGCGTCGGGAGTTGCTGGACCGGGGCCTGCTGCGTCGGGAGTTGCTGCACCGGGGCCTGCTGCGTCGGGAGTTGCTGCACCGGCGCTTGCTGCGTCGGCGCCTGCTGCGCGGGCAGTTGCTGCACCGGTGCTTGCTGCACCGGAGCCTGCTGCGGCAGCTGCTGGACCGGCGCCGGCTGGACCCCGAGGACCCGGACCAGGTAGGGAGCCATGCCGTTGGCGCGCACCGGCGACACCTGGACGACGTCGCCCACCTCGAGCATCTGGTTGTTGCCCAGGTACATCGCGACGCTTTGGGTGCCCTCGGGGCCGTAGAAGATCATGTCGCCCTTTTGCGCTTGCTGGGGCAGCACCTTCTGGCCGACCCGGTAGATCGCCCCCGACGAACGCGGCAGCTTGATGCCCGCGCCGGCGTACGCGTACTGCATCAGGCCTGACGCGTCGAATCCGACGGTGTTGATGCCCGTCCCGGTGCCGCGGGTCGGGCCGTTGATCCCGCCGCCGGCCCAGGAGAACGGCACGCCCCGCTGCGACAGCCCGCGCGCGATCACCACGTCGGCGGCCTGCTGGTAGTCCATCGGCCGGATGCCCGGGTCGGCGGAAGCGACCACGGGAGCGGCCATCGGTGCGGCGAACAGCGCCAAACCGATCGCGAAGGCGTAGATGCGTTTCATTGTCTTGGCCTCTCAGGGGCTCACTGGCCTCAGCGCGGTGACTTCGCGCGTCCGCCGCCGTTCCATGACTGGGCGACAGCCTCCCCGTTGGGACCGACGCCGCTGCATGACACTTGCGGATGTGAACAGCGGTCCTGTTTTCACATCAGTCACTGCAGCCACTCTGACAACAGAAGTTGTTAGCCGCCAGGCCCCGGCGGGATTTTTTGTCGGAACGTGACCGGACGGTGACTGGGCGGCCCAAATCCGGGTGCGCAGTTGTGATTTGGGTCTCAGTCGCGCGTGCGCCGGCCGGACCGGGGCGTGGCGGCGCCTACGCCCAATAGCGTTCGCTGAACACCGTCAGCAGCGAGCCGACGAGGGAGCTGAGCATGATCAGCGCGAGGGCCAGGACCGGCCAGAAGGACATGTACCAGCCCTTCAGGAGCGAAACGACCGGCCCGAGGACCGCGGCGGCGATTGCAGCCCCGATGCCGCCCCACACGATCGGGCGGATGTAGTAGTCGACCCCGAAGGGCACCGGCCCGCACGTCTCGTCGGCGCAGACGTGCTCGAGGAAGCCGAAGAGGCGGTCCGGCCACGCCGTCGCGGTGGCCAGGACGATGAGCAGCGCCAGCAGCGCGACGGTGCAGGCGACGTCCCAGGGGGCCAGCCGCACCCGGATGACCCGCGGCGCCTCGTCGTCGTAATTGGCCAGCAGGGAATTGGTGGTCGCGGTCGGAGGGGCGCCCGCGGCGGGTTCACCGGGGGTTTGCGGCGTAGCCATCGGATCCCATGCTCCCCGATGGGCGGATTTTGTGCGACTCGGCTGCTTTACCCTCGATCACTATGCCTGCGGCGAGGGCCGGGTTGACCCCCGGGCAGATCAGCGCGATCGACGCTGCGCACCTGTGGCACCCGTACAGCACCATCGGCGGCGAAGCCGTCGCGCCGGTGGTCGCGGTCGCCGCGCGGGGGGCCACGTTGACGTTGATCCGGGACGGCGAGCCGATCGAGGCGCTCGACGCGATGAGCTCGTGGTGGACCGCGATTCACGGGCACGGCCACCCGGTGCTGGACGCGGCGCTGACCACGCAGCTGGGAGTGATGAACCACGTCATGTTCGGCGGGCTCACGCACGAACCGGCCGCCCGGCTGGCGCAGCTGCTGGTGGACATCACCCCGGCCGGGCTGGACACCGTGTTCTTCAGCGATTCCGGATCGGTGTCCGTCGAGGTCGCGGTCAAGATGGCGCTTCAGTACTGGCGCAGCCGCGGCCGGCCCGGCAAGCACCGGCTGATGACCTGGCGGGGCGGCTACCACGGCGACACGTTCACGCCGATGAGCGTCTGCGATCCCGACGGCGGCATGCACACGCTGTGGACCGACATCCTGGCCCGCCAGGTGTTCGCCCCGCAGGTCCCGCGCGACTACGACCCCGGCTACACCGCGGCGTTCGAGCAGCAGCTCGCCGAGCACGCCGGCACAGCTCGCGCAGGTCGCGCAGGTAGCGGGGGTCGTGGAAGCGCATCCCGCCGGCGCCCTGCACCACCGGTTCGACGATGACGGCCGCCAGTTCGCCGGCGTGCTCGGCGAGCTGCTGCTCGAACGCCGCGGTGTAGCCGGGGTCGTAGTCGCGCGGGACCTGCGGGGCGA
>NZ_LZJA01000225.1:0-770 GCF_001666785.1 Mycobacterium sp. E3305
CGCACGCTCGAAGCCCTCATCGCACGCTCTTCGTAAAGCCGACGGCCTCAGAGCTGGAGGGGATGCGGCGGGGGCAGAACCCTCAGAGCTGGACGGGGTAGACCGGCTCGCTGATCTGCGGCACCACGCTGTGTTCGACGAAGATCGCGTGCCAGAGCATGAAGATCAGCAGCGTCCACAGCCGGCGGCTGTGATCGCTGACGCCGTTGCGGTGCTCGTCGAGCATGCGCCCTACGGCCGGCAGGTCGACGAGGTGACCGGCCTGCGAGGACGCCACCAACCCGTAGGCCCAGTCCAGCAATTCGCCCGCGCGCAACCAATGCCGGATCGGCACCGGGAACCCGAGCTTGGGCCGGTGCAGCACGTGCGCGGGAACGATGGGCTCAAGCGCCCGCCGCAGCGCGTACTTGGTGGTGGTGCGGGTGATCTTGGCCTCGACGGGCAGCCGCGAGGCGACGGCGAACACCTCGGGATCCAGGAACGGCACCCGCAGCTCCAGCGAGTTGGCCATCGTCATCTTGTCCGCCTTGACCAGGATGTCGCCGCGCAGCCAGGTGAACAGGTCGATGTGCTGCATGCGCGCCACCGGGTCCCAGCCCTTCGACTGTGCGTACACCGAAGCGGTGACGTCGGTGTGGGTCCATTCCTCGCGGAAGCCGGGCAGCACGTCGCGCAGCTGGGCGTCGGAGAAGCTGCGGGCGTTGCCGTAATAGCGCTCCTCGAGGGTCAGCGAGCCGCGGTGCAGCAGGCTCTTGCCCCGCATCCCCTCC
>NZ_LZJA01000226.1:0-32089 GCF_001666785.1 Mycobacterium sp. E3305
CGCTCGGTCGACGCCGACATGATCGCGTCCAGGCTGCCGAACTCGGTGGCCAGTGCGCGCGCGGCCGTCGGGCCGACGATCGCCGCCGCGCTCACCGAATGGTTCACCGTCGACTGGCATCGCGCGATCGTCGACAAGTGGCGGGCCGCCGGGGTGCGGATGGCCGACGAGCGCGATGAGAACGTGCCCCGCACCCTGGAAGGGCTGACCGTCGTCGTCACCGGCTCGCTGACCGGGTTTTCGCGCGACGACGCCAAAGAGGCGATCATCGCCCGCGGCGGAAAGGCGGCGGGGTCGGTGTCGAAAAAGACCGACTACGTCGTCGCCGGCGACGCACCGGGTTCGAAGTACGACAAGGCGGTGGAACTCGGCGTGCCGGTCCTCGACGAGGACGGGTTCCGGAAACTGTTGGCCGAGGGTCCGCCGGAAGCTCCGGCGGGCTAGGCCGATGACCGGTCGCTACGGCGATTCCACCCGCAGTCTCAAAGCCGTTGGCCCGGAGGCGATTTCGGGACACCCGGTGGCGCCGCAGGCGGTGCTCGCCGCCGTCTACCACCTGAGCAGCGACGAGACCGACGCCGCGGACACCTATGGCCGCGGCTCCAATCCCACGTGGCGACAACTGGAGTCGGCGCTCGCCGAGCTGGAGGGAGCGGGCGGTGCGCTGGTGTTCGGTTCGGGCATGGCCGCCATCAACGCCGTGCTCCGGGTGCTCGCGCCGCCGGGATCGGTTCTGGTGGTGCCCGCCGACGGCTACTACCAAGTCCGTCGTTGGGCCCGGGAAGACTTGGCGACGGCGGGGGTGACCGTCATCGAGGCGTCGAGCCCGCGTATTTACGACGCCGCGGCGGGCGCCGATGTCGTGCTGACCGAAACCCCCACCAACCCGGCGTTGGATGTCGTTGATCTGCACCGGTTGGCCACCATCTGCCGTGGCCGCGGCGCGCGGCTGATCGTGGACAACACGGCCGCCACGCCCCTGGGTCAGCGGCCGCTGTCACTGGGCGCCGACGCGGTGGTGGCCAGTGCCACCAAGGCGCTGTCCGGTCACAGTGACCTGCTGGCCGGTTACGTGGCCACCGACGACCCCGAGTTGGCCGCCGCCGTGGAACGCCAACGCTTGCTCGCCGGCGCGATCCTCGGCGGGTTCGAGGCGTGGCTGCTGTTGCGCAGTCTGGCCAGCGCCGGATTGCGTTTCGAGCGGCAATGCCAGAACGCCCGGGCCGTGGCGACGATGTTGGCCCGCCACCCGGCGGCCCGGGTGGTGCGTTACCCGGGGTTGGCGCATGACCCCTCCCATCGCGTGGCCATGGCGCAGATGCGCCGGTTCGGCTCTCTGGTCTCGGTCGAATTGGCCGACGCCGCAGCGGTACACGCCCTCGTCGAGCGCAGCGAGCTGCTCGTCGCGGCCACCAGCTTTGGCGGCCTGCACACGTCGGTGGATCGCCGGGCACGCTGGGGCGACGCCGTCGACGACGGATTCGCGCGCATCTCGCTGGGCATCGAAGACACCGACGACTTGGTCGCCGACATCGAACGGGCCCTCACGGCCATCCGGCCATAAATTACCCCGCATCGCCCCGGCAGTCCTATGGTGGGCGCTATGACCCAGACGGCGGACCGGTTCACGCAGGAATCACCGTGGTCTCCACGCGAGGCCGAGATACTGGCGGTCACGCTGCGGTTGCTGCAGGAGCACGGCTATGACCAGCTGACGGTCGACGCGGTCGCCGCCGCCGCCCACGCGAGCAAGGCCACGGTGTATCGGCGCTGGCCGTCCAAGGCCGAATTGGTCTTGGCCGCCTTCACCGAGGGCGTCCGCGTGGTCGCCGTCGCGCCCAACACCGGCACCCTGCGCGGCGACCTGCTGAGTTTGGGGGAGACGTGTGGTCGGCACGGCTCCGAGCATGCCAGCACCATCCGCGCGGTGATGGTCGAAGTTTCGCGGCACCCGGCGCTCAACGACGCTCTGCAGGAGCAATTCCTCAAGCAGCGCAAGGCGTTGATTCAGCACGTGCTGCGCCAAGCCGTCGACCGCGGTGAGATCAGCGAGGACGTCATCACCGACGAGCTGTGGGATCTGTTGCCCGGTTATCTCATCTTCCGGTCCATTATTCCCGGCCGGCCGCCCACCCGTCGCACCGTCCAGGCCCTCGTGG
This sequence comes from Mycobacterium sp. E3305, assembly GCF_001666785.1. Lineage (NCBI taxonomy): Bacteria > Bacillati > Actinomycetota > Actinomycetes > Mycobacteriales > Mycobacteriaceae > Mycobacterium > Mycobacterium sp. E3305. The sequence continues at coordinate 2,160 of NZ_LZJA01000226.1, forward strand.
ACGGGTTCCTCATCCCCGGCTTGACCAGAACCACCGGGTAATCCGGCGTTGACCCGCCCAGCGGAATGTGTACGCGCGCGTCTCTTGTGCAGTACGGTCCCGTACCGTACTGTCATAGCTGTCGAGCACGCCCGACCCGCCGGCAGCCGCCTCTGGCTTGAGAGGTGGTCGTGTCGCCCGATAATCGAAAGGTGAACGGGTGAAGGGGAATTCGGTGGCATTCCTCGTCAGACGAGGGTGGATGGTACTGGTTGCGGTGCTGGTGGTCACGCTCGCGGGATTCGGCATCTATCGCCTGCACGGCATCTTCGGCTCAGACAGCAGCGCCTCGGCGAACAGCGGCCTGGCCAACGAAATCGTGCCGTTCAACCCCAAGCGGGTGGTGCTCGAGGTCTTCGGCAGGCCCGGCGCCACCGCGACCATCAACTACCTTGATGTCAACGCCCAACCGCAGCAAGTCAAGGACGCCCCGCTGCCGTGGTCGTTCACGATCACCACCACGGAGCCCGCGGTCCTGGGCAATGTCGTCGCACAGGGAAACGGCGACAGCCTCGGCTGCCGCATCACCGTCAACGGGGAAGTGAAAGACCAACGCACCGTTGACAAAGTCGACGCCTACACCTTCTGTCTGGACAAATCGGGATGAGCGACCACGAACCGCCGCGGGCGCGGGTCCCGCGCACCATCCGCCGGCTCGCACTGCCCATCCTGCTGTTCTGGGTGGCGCTGGCCGCGATCACCAATATCGCGGTGCCGCAGCTGGAAGAGGTTGGCAAGACGCACAATGTGGCGCTGAACTCGCCCGACGCCCCGTCGCTCAAAGCCATCAAGCGCATCGGCGAAAAGTTCGGGGAATTCGACACCGACAGCTCGGCGATGATCGTGCTGGAGGGCGACAAGCCGCTGGGTGCGGACGCGCACCGTTACTACGACGAGATGATCCGCAGGCTCGCGCAGGACAAGAAGCACGTCGAGCACGTCCAGGACTACTGGGGCGACACCCTGACGGCGGCGGGATCGCAGAGCAGCGACGGCAAGGCCGCTTACGTCCAGGTGAACCTGGCCGGTAATCAGGGCTCGGCGCTGGCCAACGAGGGCGTCGGGGCGCTGCGCGACATCGTCGAGCGCATCAAGCCCCCGCCCGGTGTCAAGGCCTATGTGACCGGCGCGGCGCCGCTGATATCCGATCAGTTCGACGTCGGGAGCAAGGGCACCGCGAAGGTCACCGCGATCACGATCGGCGTGATCGCCTTGATGCTGTTCTTCGTCTACCGCTCGGTGCTCACCACGCTGCTGGTGCTCGCCACCGTCCTGATCGAAATGTCCGCCGCCCGAGGCCTTGTCGCGTTCCTCGGAAACGCGGGCGTCATCGGGTTGTCGACGTATGCGACGAATCTGTTGACGCTTCTGGTGATCGCCGCGGGCACCGACTACGCGATATTCTTCGTGGGCCGCTACCAGGAAGCCCGTGGAACCGGTGAGGACCGCGAAAAGGCTTTCTACACCATGTATCACGGCACGACGCACATCGTGCTCGGTTCGGGTCTGACGGTGGCCGGCGCGGTGGCCTGTCTGAGCTTCACCCGGCTGCCCTACTTCCAGAGTTTGGGCATTCCGGCCGCGCTGGGCATCCTCGTCGCGCTGTTCGCCGCCCTGACCTTGGGCCCCGCGATCCTCACCCTGGGCGCCAGGGTGGGTATCTTCGACCCCAAGCGGGCGGTCAGAACCCGCGGCTGGCGGCGCATCGGCACCGCCATCGTCCGCTGGCCGGGGGCCGTTCTCGCCGCGGCCTGCGCGTTGGCCCTGGTGGGCCTGATCGCCTTGCCCGGATACAAGACCAGCTATGACACCCGTCCCTACATGCCGGCCAGCGCGCCGGCCAACGTCGGCTACACCGCCGCCGAGAAGCATTTCTCCCGGGCCCGGCTGGAGCCCGAATTGCTCATGGTCGAAACCGATCACGACATGCGCAACCCGGAGAGCATGCTCGTGCTGGACAAGGTGGCCAAGGCGGTATTCCACGTGCCCGGCGTCGCGCAGGTGCAGACCATCACCCGCCCACTGGGCACCCCGCTGGTCCACAGCTCGCTGGCGTTCGTGGTCAGCAATTCCAGCGCGGCGCAGCAGGAAAACCTGACCTATCAACAGGATCGGGCCAACGATGCCCTCAAGCAGGCCAACGAGCTGAACAAGACCATCAACATCTTGAAGCAGCAATACGTGTTGCAGCAGCAGCTCGCCGGCACCACCCACGACGAGACCCAGAGCTTCCACGACACGCTCGGCACGATCCAGGATCTGCGCGACAAGATCGCGTATTTCGACGACTTCTTCAGGCCGGTTCGCAGCTACTTCTACTGGGAGCGGCACTGCTACGACATCCCCATCTGCTTCGCGTTCAGATCGCTGTTCGACGCGCTCGACGGAATCGATCAGCTCACCGAGAAGTTCGAAAACCTCACGGCGTCACTCGATAAGCTCGACGCCCTGCAGCCGAAACTGGTGGCGCTGATACCGCCGCAGATCGAGAGTCAGCAGACCAACCGCGACCTGACGTTGGCCAATTACGCCACGCTGTCCGGCATTTACGCGCAGACCGCGGCCGCGATCGACAACGCGACGGCGCTGGGGCGGGCCTTCGACGCGGCCAAAAACGACGACACCTTCTACCTGCCGCCGGAGGTGTTCAACAACCCGGACTTCAAGCGCGGGCTCAAATTGTTCCTCTCGCCCGACGGTAAGGCCGCCCGCATGATCGTCACGCACGAAGGCGATCCCGCTACGCCCCAGGGTATTTCGCACATCGACCCGATTGCCAAGGCTGCGCACGAGGCGCTGAAGGGCACGCCGATGGCGGACGCGGGAATCTATCTCGGCGGGACGGCCGCGACCTACAAGGACATTCAGGACGGGGCCAAGTACGACCTGATGATCGTCGCGTTCGCCGCTCTGAGCTTGATCCTGCTGATCATGATGATCATCACGCGCAGCCTGATCGCCGCCCTGGTCATCGTCGGCACCGTCGCTCTGTCGCTGGGCGCCTCGTTCGGGCTCTCGGTCCTGGTCTGGCAGTACATCTTCGGCATTCAGCTGTACTGGGTGGTGCTCGCGCTGGCGGTCATCCTGCTTCTTGCGGTGGGATCCGACTACAACCTGCTGTTGATCTCCCGGTTCAAGGAGGAAATTCATGCCGGCTTGAACACCGGCATCATCCGAGCGATGGCGGGCTCCGGGTCGGTGGTCACCTCGGCCGGCATCGTGTTCGCGGTGACCATGTGTGCGTTCGTCTTCAGCGGTTTCCAGGTGCTCGGTCAGATCGGGACGACGATCGGCCTCGGTTTGCTGTTCGACACGCTGATCGTGCGATCGTTCATGACGCCTTCTGTCGCAAGGATTCTCGGGCGCTGGTTCTGGTGGCCGCAACGGGTGCGCCCGCGCCCGGCCAGCACCATGCTGCGGCCCTACGGTCCGCGTCCGGCGGTTCGGCAGCTGTTGCTGTGGGAAGACGACGACCCGGCGGTGCTGTCCGGTTCGACTTCGCCGGCGCTGTCCGGCACGGCGCGCTAGCGCAGCAGGGTGGCCACGATCCCGGCCAGGTAGCCCAGGCGAGCCACCTCCGACGGCCGGAATTCCGGGCCCGGGCGGCCCAGCACCACCGCGGTGTGCGGATCACCCAGCGGGGCCGCGACCATCGTGGTGTCCATGTCGCGCCACGCCTGCGGCACCCAGTCGCCCGCGCTGTCCAGCGTCACCGCCCGCTCGAGGGGCAGCCACGGGGCCGAATCCGCCCGCGTCTCCGGCGCACCCGGGCTGGACGCCAGCCGCTCCAGCCCGTCGCCGGCACTGCGCACCACGGTGCACCAGCTGACCCGCAGCACCCGGGGCGCCTCGTCGGCCAGGACCTGCAGCCGGGAGGCGTTGTCGCCGGCCGCGGCGACGTGGTCGAGCAGTTCCAGCTCGCGATGGGCCTCCAGCAACCCGGTGTGCGGCCGCACGCTGTCCACCCGGACACCGTTGAGCGATTCCGCGGCGGTGATCAGCGTGTCCGGCATCGCCCCGGGCGGCAATTCGATCACCAGGTCGTCGATCGCATACCCCGAGCTGCGCTCGACCACGTCGAGCGACAGGATGTCGGCGCCGACCGAACCGAGCGCGACCGCCAGCGAGCCCAGGCTGCCCGGGCGGTCGACCAGCTCGATGCGCAACAAATACGACGGCACGGCCAACACTGTTACACAGCGATGCGTGCACTGCATTTCTGCGGATAACCGGCGGCCCTGAACCCGGCCCCGCGCGCGCGACTAGGCTTTCCTGTCGTGTCTCAGATCTCCCGCGACGAGGTGGCGCACCTGGCCCGGCTGTCCCGGCTGGCGCTGACCGATAGCGAGCTCGACAGCTTCGCCGGCCAGCTCGACGCCATCCTGACCCACGTCAGCCAGGTGCAGGCGGTCGACGTCACCGGCGTCGAAGCGACCGACAACCCGCTCAAGGACGTGAACGTCACCCGCCCCGACGAACCGACCCCCTGCCTGACACAGTCGGAGGCGCTGGCCCAGGCGCCCGAGGCCGCCGACGGCCGCTTCGCGGTGCCGCAAATCCTGGGGGACAGCGAGTGAACGACATCGTCCGGTCCGACGCCGCGACCCTGGCGGCCCGGATCGCCGCCAAGGAGCTGTCGTCGGTCGAGGTAACCCAGGCGTGCCTGGACCAGATCGCGGCGACCGACGACCGCTACCACGCCTTCCTGCACGTGGCCGCCGACGAGGCGCTTGCCGCGGCGGCCGCCGTCGACAAGCAGGTCGACGAGGCGATGGCCGCGGGGGAGCGGCTGCCCTCACCGCTGGCCGGGGTGCCGCTGGCGCTCAAGGACGTCTTCACCACCATCGACATGCCCACCACCTGCGGCTCCAAAATTCTCGAGGGCTGGCGTTCCCCCTATGACGCCACCCTCACCACGCGGTTGCGTGCCGCGGGCATCCCGATCCTCGGCAAGACCAACATGGACGAGTTCGCGATGGGCAGCTCGACGGAGAACTCCGCCTACGGCCCCACCCGCAACCCGTGGGACCTCGACCGGGTGCCCGGTGGCTCCGGGGGAGGCAGCGCGGCGGCGCTGGCCGCGTTCCAGGCTCCGCTGGCCATCGGGTCCGACACCGGCGGCTCGATCCGGCAGCCGGCGGCGCTGACCGCGACGGTCGGCGTCAAGCCCACCTACGGCACCGTGTCGCGCTACGGGCTGGTGGCGTGCGCGTCGTCGCTTGACCAGGGCGGCCCGTGCGCTCGCACGGTGCTGGACACCGCGCTGCTGCACCAGGTGATCGCCGGGCACGACACCCGCGACTCCACGTCCGTCGAAGCGGCGGTGCCCGACGTCGTCGGGGCCGCCAAAGCCGGCGCGGCCGGTGACCTCAAGGGCGTGCGGGTCGGAGTCGTGAAGCAGCTGCGCGGCGACGGCTACCAGCCGGGGGTGCTGGCTTCGTTCGAGGCCGCCGTCGGGCGGCTGACCGAGCTGGGCGCCGAGGTGACCGAAGTCGACTGCCCGCACTTCGAATACGCGCTGGCCGCCTACTACCTGATCTTGCCGTCGGAGGTGTCGAGCAACCTGGCCCGCTTCGACGCGATGCGCTACGGGCTGCGCGTCGGCGACGACGGGACACACAGCGCCGAGGAGGTGATGGCGCTGACCCGGGCCGCCGGTTTCGGTCCGGAAGTCAAGCGGCGCATCATGATCGGCACCTACGCGTTGTCGGCCGGCTATTACGACGCCTATTACAACCAGGCCCAGAAGGTGCGCACGCTGATCGCCCGCGACCTGGACCGCGCCTACGAGTCGGTCGACGTGGTGGTGTCGCCGGCGACACCGACCACCGCCTTCCCGCTGGGGGAGAAGGTGGACGACCCGCTGGCGATGTACCTGTTCGATCTGTGCACGCTGCCCCTCAACCTGGCCGGCCACTGCGGCATGTCGGTGCCTGCGGGGCTGTCCCCGGACGACGGGCTGCCGGTCGGGCTGCAGATCATGGCGCCGGCGTTGGCCGACGACCGCCTCTACCGGGTTGGCGCCGCGTACGAGGTGGCCCGCGGCCCGCTACCGTCGGCACCCACCCTGTAGCGCCGAGTCCGGAGCGATTTTGCGCTTGCCCGCGCCATAGGGGCGTCGCCCCAGGCAAGATGAAGGCATGCGGATCGGAGTTCTCACTGGTGGTGGTGACTGTCCGGGGCTGAACGCCGTCATCCGGGCGGTGGTGCGCACCTGCGACGCCCGCTACGGCTCGTCGGTGGTCGGCTTTCAGGACGGGTGGCGCGGGTTGCTGGAAAACCGGCGTATCCAACTGCAGAACGACGACCGCAACGACCGGTTGCTGGCCAAGGGCGGCACGATGCTGGGGACCGCCCGGGTGCACCCCGACAAACTGCGCGCCGGGCTGGACCAGATCAAGCAGACCCTGGACGACAACGGCATCGACGTGCTCATCCCGATCGGCGGTGAAGGCACGCTGACCGCCGCGCACTGGCTGTCCGAGGAGAACGTTCCCGTCGTCGGCGTGCCGAAGACCATCGACAACGACATCGATTGCACCGACGTCACTTTCGGCCACGACACCGCGCTCACCGTCGCCACCGACGCAATCGACCGGCTGCACAGCACCGCCGAATCCCACCAGCGGGTGATGCTGGTGGAGGTGATGGGCCGGCACGCGGGCTGGATCGCGCTGAACGCCGGCCTGGCCTCGGGCGCGCACATGACACTGATCCCCGAGCAGCCCTTCGACGTCGAGGAGGTGTGCCGGTTGGTCAAACGACGCTTCCAGCGCGGAGATTCGCACTTCATCTGCGTGGTCGCCGAGGGCGCCAAACCCATCCCGGGCTCAATCTCGCTGCGCGAGGGCGGGCTTGACGAGTTCGGCCACGAGAAGTTCACCGGTGTCGCGGCCCAGCTAGGTGCCGAGGTGGAGAAGCGGATCAACAAGGACGTCCGGGTGACCGTGCTGGGCCACGTCCAGCGCGGCGGGACGCCGACGGCCTTCGACCGGGTGCTGGCCACCCGGTTCGGCGTCAACGCCGCCGACGCCGCGCACGCCGGTGAGTACGGCCAGATGGTGTCGTTGCGAGGGCAGGACATCGGCCGGGTGGCCCTGGCCGACGCGGTGCGCCAGCTCAAGCTGGTGCCCGAAAGCCGGTACGACGACGCCGCCGCCTTCTTCGGCTAACCCCGCCATTTCGGCAAACGGCGGGTGGCCCTGGTCTGACTTCGGCCTGGCCAGGGGTTGAATTCGCCCGGCTACCGGCCAGCTGCGGGCCGTTTGCGCAAATTCGTGGTTTCCGGACGGGTTCCCCGCGGTTATACCTCCGGAGTGAGCAACCGCGGTTCGATTCGCGGAGTCGTTCAGCACCCCGCGGCGACGGCGGGGCCGGTGGGCCCGCCGGCCCGTCGCCCGCGACCGCCCGGTTGGCGCGTCGATGCCGATCCGGCGGCCGCCACGATGCCTCAGCCCCATCCTTCGGATCCGGCCATCCGCGGGCCGCAGTTCAGGCCACCCCCGCCCGCGCCCGCATCACGGGTCCCCCCGGTACGGCGGCCCGCGCGACTGCCGGGCGGGACGGCGCTGGACGGTCTCGACCTGCAGGAGCGCGACGGCTCCTCCCGGTTCAGATGGTGAGAAGTGATCCATCGCCTGACGGGCGTCGATCTGGGCCCCGGCAAAGACGCACGGTACAAAGAGGACTTGCGCAACCGCATCCGCGCTGAGGTGGGCGGGGCGTTTCCCATCGCCGTGCTCAACCTCAAGGGTGGCGTCGGCAAGACCGCTGTGGTGGAGGCGCTCGGGTCGACGTTCGCCGACGCGCGCAACGACCGGATCATCGCCGTCGACATGGACGCCGGCGACCTGGCGGATCGCCACGGCAAGCCCAACGCGCTGGGAATGGCCGAGCTGCTCGCCGACGACACGGTCACGAGCTACCCGGACGTGCGCGCACATACCTACATGAACAACTTCGGCCTGGAAGTGCTCGGACTGCCCGACTACGCGCACACCGATTGGCGGCTCGAGCGTCATGACGTGGTGAAGGCATTTTCGATCCTGCGCAACCACTATTCGGTGGTGCTGGTGGACTGCGCGAAGGCGCTCAATTCGGGTGTGATGGATGCCGTCCTGCGCGAGGCGCTGGCGCTGGTCGTGGTGACCAGCACGTCCATAGACGCGATTCGGAAAACCGCTACCACTTTGGATTGGTTGGCCAACAACGCATATCAATGGCTGGTGCAGTCGACGGTATTGGCAATCAACCACGTGGAGCCGGCCAAGGTGGAACTGCTGGCCGCCAAGGAGCTAGAGCGATTGTCCGCGCGCGTCGGCGCAACGGTGGTGCTGCCGTTCGATCGACACATACACGGCGGGAACCAGATCGAACTGGACCGGCTGAGCAAGGAAAGCCGGCGAAGTTACCTCGAGATGGCGGCCGTGCTGGCCGACATGTTCCCGGGCAGGGGTGGGGAGCCACACCGGTTCCCCGTGTCGCGCTCGCCGCACTGGCCCTGATCGCCCGGCTCCGCCGAGCTGACCCTCTTCGCCCGGCTCCGCCGAGCTGACCCTCTTCGCCCGGCTCCGCCGAGCTCGAGGTCACCACTAGGATCGGCTGCATGAGTGTTGCTGCCAGCGCCGATCTCATGAACTACGACGAGGTCCTCGCGCGCTTCGACCCGGTACTCGGCCTCGAGGTGCACGTCGAGCTGTCGACCGTCACCAAGATGTTCTGCGGCTGCTCCACCGCCTTCGGCGCCGAGCCCAACACGCAGGTATGCCCCGTGTGCCTCGGGCTGCCCGGCTCGCTACCGGTGCTCAACCGCACGGCGGTGGAATCGGCGATCCGGATCGGGCTGGCCCTCAACTGCGAGATCGTGCCCTGGTGCCGGTTCGCCCGGAAGAACTACTTCTACCCGGACATGCCCAAGAACTACCAGATTTCCCAGTACGACGAGCCGATCGCGATCAACGGATACCTGGAAGCGCCGCTGGACGACGGCACCACCTGGCGGGTCGAGATCGAGCGCGCGCACATGGAGGAGGACACCGGCAAGCTCACCCACCTGGGCAGCGAGACCGGCCGCATTCACGGCGCGACGACCTCGCTGCTCGACTACAACCGGGCCGGTGTGCCGCTGATCGAGATCGTCACCAAGCCGATCGTCGGTGCCGGCGACCGGGCCCCCCAGATCGCCCGGGCTTATGTCACGGCATTGCGAGACCTGTTGCGCGCCTTGGGCGTATCCGATGTCAGGATGGACCAGGGGTCGATGCGTTGCGATTCCAACGTTTCGCTGATGCCCAAGGGTGCCGTCGAGTTCGGCACCCGCACCGAGACCAAGAACGTCAACTCGCTGAAAAGCGTTGAGGTGGCGGTGCGTTACGAAATGCAGCGGCAGGCCGCCGTCCTCGCGTCCGGCGGTCAGATCATCCAGGAGACCAGGCACTTTCACGAGGCCGGGTACACCAGCCCGGGCCGGGCCAAGGAGACCGCCCAGGACTACCGCTATTTCCCCGAGCCCGACCTCGAACCCGTGGCGCCCAGCCGTGAATTGGTCGAGCAGCTGCGCCAGACGATCCCGGAGCTACCGTGGCTGAGCCGCAAGAGGATTCAGGACGAATGGGGCGTTTCCGACGAGGTGATGCGCGACCTGGTCAACGCCGGCGCCGTCGACTTGGTGATCGAGACGGTCAAGCACGGCGCCACCAGCGAGCAGGCGCGCGCCTGGTGGGGAAACTTCTTGGTGCAGAAGGCCAATGAGGCCAACATCGGCCTGGACGAGCTGGCCATCACCCCCGCACAGGTCGCCGCGGTGATCGCGCTCGTGGACGAGGGCAAGCTGTCCAACAAGCTGGCCCGCCAGGTTGTGGAGGGGGTGCTGGCCGGCGAGGGCGAGCCCGGGCAGGTGATGACGGCCCGCGGCCTCGAGCTGGTGCGCGACGACTCGGTGACCCAGGCCGCGGTCGACGAGGCGCTGGCCGCCAATCCCAATGTGGCGGAGAAGATCCGGGGCGGCAAGGTGGCCGCGGCCGGCGCGATCGTCGGCGCGGTGATGAAGGCCACCCGGGGCCAGGCCGACGCGGCTCGGGTCCGCGAACTGGTGCTGGCGGCCTGCGGGCAGGGGTAGCCGGCCCACCAGGAGCAACTCGGCGGGACGCGCGAGACTTCAGTCCATCATTAGCCGAGTCTCGAACGCGATATCACCCGCGATATCGAATTCCCGAATCATGTGGTGGTTCGCCCCCGGTAGGGGTGTGGCTGCTGTGGCGTGCTCCGGCAGGCCCCAATCAGGTCTTGTCGTCGTTGTTGCGCGGGAAACCGCCGCCCTGCGGGAACAGCGGGAACACCACGTCGTCGAGCTTCTCGGCGTCGCCGGCGGTCTTGTTGACGGTTGCGCCCCAAACGTTTCCGTCCGGGGACATCCGCAGCGCCCACGCGTGGGCGTGGGTGTCCTTGCGGACCACGTCGGGTTCACCGGTGACGGCACCCGTCGCGGGAGCCAGCCGCACTGCGACCGTCAGCTTGGTGTTGATCAGGTTGACCAGCACGGTCCCGTCCATTGCCGCGCAGCCGGCCACGCCGGGCTTGTCCGGCCAGGTCCACACCGTGGAGACCTCGGAGGTCTTGGTGATGCGCTGCAACCGATCCGCCGTCGGCGTGCGGTCGGCGACGTAGAGCGAGCCGTCGACGGGGTCGATGCACAGGCCGCCGCCGGCGCCGACGCCCGACAGCGCCGTCGTCGGCGGGGCCTGACCGATGGTGGTCGGCTGCTCGATGCGAAGCACCTTGCCGGCCAGCGATTTAGGATCCGCCGCCGCCGCGGGGTTACCCGCATCGCCGGTCATCACGACCAGCGTGGTGGGGCTGGTGAAGATCAGCGCGCCGGTGTTCCCGGTGGCGCCCTTGGGGATCCCGGTCAGGATGTCTTTCGGGATGTCGCCGTCGGCCACCCGGATCACCCGATTGTCGGTAGGCGTGCTGACGTAGGCGTACATGAGCCGGTCTTGCGTGTAGGTCGGCGACAGCACGATGTCCATCAGCCCGCCGTCCCCGGAGGGGTCGACCGGGATGACCATCTTCACCTTCGGCTCGGCGCTCACCGAGATCTCCTTGACCGCGCCGGTGGTGCGCTCGGCGACCAGCGCGGTTTTGCTGTCGGGACCCATGATCAGTCCGCTGGTGCTCTCCAGGCAGCCCTGCATCACGCCAGGAGCCGGGCACGCCTTGGGAAACGGCGTGGGCGGCAGCGGCGGCGGTGGGGGAGGCGTCGAACTGGGTTGGGGCTTGAGTTCGGGGTTGGTGGTGAACGGCTGCGACTGGGCGTCGTTGAATCGTGCGCAGCCGCTCGCGACGAGCACCACCGCGCAAAGCGCGGCGAACCCGCACCGAACCGAGCGCCCTAATCGCATGACCGACAGGCTACGGATAGTGCGGCCGCCCCCGCCACACGCATGCGCTGCCCACCCGGCGCGACGCGATCCGAGCGCGCCCGGGAACGGCCCACGGGCGGCGCCTGGCCCCCGTTTTGCGGCCGGATTGGGCCCTGCGTCGCCCCGCGGGAGACGTTTTCAGGCCGATCTGGACGTGTTCGGCGGGCAAACCGCCGATTGCCTGGCGAAAGCGCCGCTCAAATCCCCAATTCGGCGGCAAATGCCCTTACCCTGACACGCGTGACCAGTCAACCGAATGACGGACATTGGCAGCGGCCCGGCGAATCCCCGGAGCCAACTCCAGGTCGCCCCGCGACGGCGCGTGTGGTTGACCCCGAAGACGATCTGACGCCCGTCGGCTACCCCGGCGACTTCAACCCCTCCACCGGAACCACCACCGTCATCCCCTACATGGGCGACCACGCCGGCGGGTCCAGCGCGGCGGGGTACAACGTGCTCGACCAACAGGAGCCGTTGCCCTACGTCCAGCCGCAGGCATCGCGGCACGCAGCGGCCGAGCCCGCCGAGATCGACGCGGACGAACACCACGGCCGGCTGCACGAAGTGGGCCGCCGTGGAACCCAGCACCTGGGTTTGCTGATCTTGCGGGTCGGGCTCGGTGTCGTGCTGGCCGCCCACGGGTTGCAGAAGCTGACCGGCTGGTGGGGCGGCTCCGGCGTGGGCGGGTTCAAGAACTCACTGTCCGACGTCGGCTACCAGCACGCCGACATCCTGGCCTACGTCAGCGCCGGCGGCGAGCTCGTCGCGGGCGTTCTTCTGGTGCTCGGCCTGTTCACCCCGGTGGCCGCGGCCGGCGCGCTCGCCTTTCTGATCAACGGCATGCTGGCCACCATCACCGCGCGGCCGCATCCGCACAGCTTCACGTACTTCCTGCCCGACGGGCACGAATACCAGATCAGCCTGATCGTGATGGCCGTCGCGGTGATCCTGTGCGGGCCGGGCCGCTACGGCCTCGACGCGCGACGGGGCTGGGCGCATCGGCCCTTCATCGGGTCGTTCGTCGCGCTGCTGGTCGGCATCGCCGCCGGCATCGCGGTGTGGGTGCTGCTCAACGGGGTCAACCCGATCGCCTGACCGTCACTGATACGGGTTGGGCACCCGTCCCGAGCTGGCCTCGGTCAGCTGCGGCAGCGTCGCGAACGTCACCGCGGGCAGGCGCACCTCCGCGCCGCTCTTGAGGTGCGCGCGTGCCCAGGAACCCCGATGGAAGCGCAGCCCGTCGATGTCATCCCAGTCCACCGTCTGGCTGCCCAGCAGCGTGCGGACCGTCACGCCTCGATCGTCGGCGACGGTCCGCAACCGGACGATCAGCGCCGACAGCAGCACGGGGATCACCAGCAGTGGCGCCGAGGGCGGCCAGAGCATCACCGGGATCAGCAGCCCGAGGGTGAAGAACCCGACGGCCAGGTGCGCGATCGGGGACACCTTGATCACGACGGGTGTGTGGGAAGACGAACCGGTAGCCACCCGACCATCATTTCACCCGTCGCGGGGGGCCGGATCTGTGCGCGGGCCACGGGGCGCGGATTTGACTGCTGAGCTGTGCGAAGGCTACCGTCGGACGTTATGGATACCGCCGGACAGCCCGGGATGCTCGTAGTAATTAGTCGGCGCGTTGGTGCCTGACTAGCCTCTTCGGCATTTGAAGCTATCCAGACCAACGCGCAACCCTCGTGCAGCAGAAGAGCTGTCGGGGGTTTTTTGTTGCCCCCAGCGAGACTCCCAGAGTGAATAAGGACGAAAGACAGTGAGCGCACCCACCAGGCAGCACGCCACCCAGCCGGAGCGTGCCGCCGACATCGCCACGGACGCGGCGGAAACGCCGGCAGCCGCCCCCGCACGGAAGCCGAAACGTGTTGGGCCCGAGAAACTTACCGGCGCACAGTCGGTGATCCGGTCGCTGGAGGAGCTCGACGTCGAGGTCATCTTCGGGATTCCCGGCGGCGCCGTGTTGCCGGTTTACGATCCGCTGTTCGACTCGAAAAAGCTTCGCCACGTGCTGGTTCGGCACGAGCAGGGCGCCGGTCACGCCGCGAGCGGCTACGCCCACGCCACCGGCAAGGTCGGGGTGTGCATGGCGACGTCGGGCCCCGGCGCCACCAACCTGGTCACGCCGCTGGCCGACGCCCAAATGGACTCGGTGCCCGTCGTCGCCATCACCGGTCAGGTCGGTCGCACGCTGATCGGCACCGACGCCTTCCAGGAAGCCGACATCTCGGGCATCACGATGCCGATCACCAAGCACAACTTCCTGGTCCGCTCCGGCGACGAGATCCCGCAGGTGATGGCCGAGGCGTTCCACATCGCGTCCTCCGGCCGCCCCGGCACGGTGCTGGTCGACATCCCCAAAGACGTGCTGCAGGGGCAGTGCACGTTCAGCTGGCCGCCGCGCATGGACCTGCCCGGCTACAAGCCGAACACCAAGCCGCACAACCGGCAGATCCGCGAGGCCGCCAAGCTGATCGCCGACGCCCGCAAGCCGGTCCTCTACGTCGGTGGTGGCGTCATCCGCGGGGAGGCGACCGAGCAGCTGCGCGAGCTGGCCGAGCTGACCGGCATCCCGGTGGTCACCACCCTGATGGCGCGCGGGGCGTTCCCCGACAGCCACCGCCAGCACATGGGCATGCCCGGTATGCACGGCACCGTCGCCGCGGTGGCGGCGCTGCAGCGCAGCGACCTGCTGATCGCCCTGGGCACACGCTTCGACGACCGGGTGACCGGGAAGCTCGACACCTTCGCGCCCGAGGCGAAAGTCATTCACGCCGACATCGACCCGGCCGAGATCGGCAAGAACCGCCACGCCGACGTGCCGATCGTCGGCGACGTCCAAGCGGTCATCACCGACCTGATCGCGATGCTGCGGCACTACGACATCCCCGGCAGCGTCGACATGACGGAGTGGTGGGCCTATCTGGACAGCGTTCAGTCCACCTACCCGCTGAGCTACGACCCGCAGAGCGACGGCAGTCTCGGCCCGGAATACGTCATCGAGAAGCTCGGCCAGATCGCCGGGCCCGACGCGGTGTACGTCGCCGGGGTGGGCCAGCACCAAATGTGGGCCGCGCAGTTCATCTCGTATGAGAAACCGCGCACCTGGATCAACTCCGGTGGGCTGGGCACCATGGGGTTCGCCATACCGGCCGCCATGGGGGCCAAGATGGCTCGCCCGGAGGCCGAGGTGTGGGCCATCGACGGCGACGGCTGCTTCCAGATGACCAATCAGGAGCTGGCCACCTGCGCCATCGAAGGCGTGCCGATCAAGGTGGCGCTGATCAACAACGGCAACCTGGGCATGGTGCGTCAGTGGCAGACGCTGTTCTACGAGGAGCGGTATTCGCAGACGGACCTGGCCACGCACTCGCATCGCATCCCCGACTTCGTGAAGCTCGCGGAGGCGCTGGGCTGTGTCGGATTGCGTTGCGAGCGTGAGGAAGACGTCGAGGACGTGATCAACGCGGCCCGGGCGATCACCGATCGTCCCGTGGTGATCGACTTCATCGTCGGCGCCGACGCGCAGGTGTGGCCGATGGTCGCCGCGGGCACCAGCAACGACGAGATCCAGGCCGCTCGCGGCATTCGCCCGCTCTTCGACGACGAGAGCGAAGGGCACGCCTGATGCACACGCACACGCTGTCGGTGTTGGTGGAGGACAAGCCCGGTGTGCTCGCCCGCGTGGCGGCGCTGTTCTCCCGGCGCGGTTTCAACATCGAGTCGCTGGCCGTCGGGGCCACCGAGCAAAAGGACATGTCGCGCATGACGATTGTGGTCAGCGCGGAGGAGACCCCGCTCGAGCAGATCACCAAGCAGCTCAACAAGCTGATCAACGTCATCAAGATCGTCGAGCTCGACGACGGGGCCGCGGTGTCCCGGGAGTTGGCGCTGATCAAGGTGCGCGCCGACGCGGGCAGCCGCAGTCAGGTGATCGAGGCGGTGAACCTGTTCCGCGCCAAGGTGATTGACGTATCGACTGAGGCGCTGACGATCGAGGCTACCGGTGACCGCGGCAAGATCGAGGCGCTGCTGCGGGTGCTGGAACCGTTCGGCATCCGCGAGATAGTCCAATCGGGAGTGGTGTCGTTGTCCCGCGGTCCGCGCGGCATCGCCACGGCCAAGTAACACACAAGGAGATATTGAAACAGTGGCACTAGAAATGTTCTACGACGACGACGCAGACCTGTCGATCATCCAGGGCCGCAAGGTCGGCGTCATCGGGTACGGCAGCCAAGGGCACGCGCATTCGCTGAGCCTGCGCGACTCGGGTGTGCAGGTTCGCGTCGGGCTCAAGGAGGGTTCGAAGTCGCGGGCCAAGGTGGAGGAGCAGGGCCTGGAGGTCGACACGCCCGCCGAGGTGGCCAAGTGGGCCGACGTCATCATGCTGTTGGCGCCCGACACCGCGCAGGCGGACATCTTCAAGAACGACATCGAGCCCAACCTCAAGCCCGGTGACGCGCTGTTCTTCGGGCACGGTCTCAACATTCACTTCGGTCTGATCAAGCCGCCCGCCGATGTGACCATCGCGATGGTGGCCCCGAAGGGTCCCGGCCACCTGGTGCGCCGCCAGTTCGTCGACGGCAAGGGCGTGCCCTGCCTGATCGCGGTCGACCAGGACCCGAACGGCAACGGCGAGGCGCTGGCGCTGTCCTACGCCAAGGCCATCGGCGGCACCCGGGCCGGCGTCATCAAGACCACGTTCAAGGACGAGACCGAGACCGACCTGTTCGGCGAGCAGGCCGTGTTGTGCGGCGGCACAGAGGAATTGGTGAAGACCGGTTTCGACGTCATGGTTGAGGCGGGCTACCCGCCGGAGATGGCCTACTTCGAGGTGCTGCACGAGCTCAAGCTGATCGTCGACCTGATGTATGAGGGCGGCATCGCCCGGATGAACTACTCGGTGTCCGACACCGCGGAGTTCGGCGGGTATCTGTCGGGTCCGCGGGTCATCGACGCCGGCACCAAAGAGCGGATGCGTGAGATCCTGCGCGACATCCAGGACGGCACCTTCACCAAGAAGCTGGTGGCCAACGTCGAGGGCGGCAACAAGCAACTCGAGCAGCTGCGCAAGGAGAACGCCGAACACCCGATCGAGGTGACCGGCAAGAAGCTGCGCGACCTGATGAGCTGGGTCGACCGGCCGATCACCGAGACCGCGTAACCGGCGGGCCGCGCTGCCGACTGCCGGCGGCTTGCCGCTGCCGGCGGCCCTGCCGCGGCTGCGAGACATAAACCACGGCGACCGTTTACGGCGTCCTCTCTCCGCCGAGCGTGAAGCTGTTGCGAATTTCTTGGCTTATTCTCGCGACAGTTTCACGCTCGGCGCGGGCGCCGCTCAAGCACCCAGCCGGCCGGCGGTTTCGACCACGCGGCGGGCCAGGTGGTCCAGGGCGTTCCCGGTGGCCTCGTCGAATTCGTGAATGTTGTCGTGGGTGGAGACCAGGCTCACCCCGTACGGGTTGCCGTCGACGAACTTGACCGGGTCGGTGTAACCGGGCGGCACAATGATGCCGCCGAAATGCATCAGAGTGATGTATAGCGACAGCAGGGTGGTTTCCTGACCGCCGTGCAGCGTGTTGGACGACGTGAATCCCGCGTACACCTTGTCCGCGAGCTTGCCCTCGGCCCACAGCCCGCCGAGCGAGTCCAGGAAGTTGCGCAATTGCGCAGCGGGAGAGCCGAAGCGGGTCGGCGAACCGAAGATCACCGCGTCGGCCCAGACGATGTCCTCACCGGATGCCGCCGGAAGGTCCTTGGTTGCTTCGTAATTCGCGGTCCAGGCCGGGTTCTGCGCGAACGATTCCGGGTCGCGGGTCTCGGCGACGTGCCTCAGCCGGACTTCGGCGCCGGCGGACTCGGCCGCGGCGGCCACGCGTTGCGCCATCGCGGTGTTATGCCCGGTGGCCGAATAGTAGATGATCGCGAGTTTGGTCATCAGCGCATCGTAGGACCTCGCCGGCCCGCGCCCAACGGCCGTCGGTGCAGGTTACGGCAGTGGTGAGCCCGTCGAGGCCCGTCAAACGCAGCCGTTAGGCTGGCCGGGTGAATCTGCCTGTTGTATTGATCGCCGACAAACTCGCCCAATCGACTGTCGCAGCCCTGGGAGACCAGGTCGAGGTGCGCTGGGTAGACGGGCCGGACCGGGAGAAGCTGCTGGCCGCGGTGCCGGAGGCCGACGCGCTGCTGGTGCGCTCGGCCACCACGGTGGACGCCGAGGTGCTGGCGGCGGCCCCCAAGCTGAAGATCGTCGCCCGCGCCGGGGTCGGGCTGGACAACGTCGACGTGGACGCCGCGACCGAGCGCGGCGTGCTGGTGGTCAACGCGCCCACCTCGAACATCCACAGTGCCGCCGAGCACGCCCTGGCGCTGCTCTTGGCCGCCGCCCGGCAGATCCCGGCCGCCGACGCCTCGCTGCGCGAGCACACCTGGAAGCGGTCTTCGTTCAACGGCACCGAAATCTTCGGCAAGACGGTCGGCGTGGTGGGGCTAGGCCGGATCGGGCAGTTGGTCGCCCAGCGGTTGACGGCCTTCGGCACCCACCTCGTCGCCTACGACCCCTACGTCTCGCCGGCGCGGGCCGCGCAGCTGGGCATCGAACTGCTGCCCCTCGACGACCTGCTGGGCCGCGCCGACTTCATCTCGGTGCACCTGCCGAAGACGCCCGAGACGGCGGGCCTCATCGGTAAGGAAGCGCTCGCCAAGACCAAGCCGGGCGTCATCATCGTCAACGCCGCCCGCGGCGGCCTGATCGACGAGGCCGCGCTGGCCGAGGCGGTGAGCAGCGGCCACGTCCGGGCGGCCGGTCTCGACGTCTACGCCAAAGAGCCGTGCACCGACAGCCCGCTGTTCGAGCTGCCGCAGGTGGTGGTCACCCCGCACCTCGGCGCATCCACTTCCGAGGCCCAGGACCGGGCGGGCACCGACGTAGCCGAAAGCGTGAAACTGGCGCTGGCCGGGGAATTCGTTCCCGACGCCGTCAACGTCGGCGGCGGCGTGGTCAACGAAGAGGTGGCGCCCTGGCTGGACCTGGTGCGCAAGCTCGGCGTGCTGGCCGCCTCGTTGTCCGCCGGGCCGCCCGTTTCGGTGTCGGTGCAAGTGCGCGGCGAGCTGGCCTCCGAAGACGTTGAGGTGCTGAAGCTTTCGGCTCTGCGCGGACTGTTCTCGGCGGTGGTCGAGGGGCCGGTCACGTTCGTCAACGCACCGGCGCTGGCCGACGAGCGCGGCGTCACCGCGGAGCTCACCACGGCCTCGGAGAGCCCGAACCACCGCAGCGTCGTCGACGTGCGCGCGGTCGCCGCCGACGGCAGCGCCGTCAACGTGGCCGGCACGCTGTCCGGGCCGCAGTTGGTGGAGAAGATCGTCCAGATCAACGGCCGCAACTTCGATTTGCGCGCTCGCGGCACCAACCTGGTGATCAACTACGTCGACCAACCCGGGGCGCTGGGCAAGATCGGCACCCTGCTCGGCTCGGCCGGTGTGAACATCCAGGCCGCGCAGCTGTCCGAGGACGCCGAGGGCCCGGGCGCGACGATCCTGTTGCGGCTGGACCGGGACGTGCCGAGCGAGGTGCGATCGGAGATCGGTTCGGCGGTGGGCGCCAACAAGCTTGAGGTGGTTGATCTGTCGTGAAGCGCGCCGTCGACGATGCAGAACGAGGAGCGGCGCAATGAAGTTGGCGGTCATCGGCGGCGACGGTATCGGGCCGGAAGTGACGGCCGAGGCCCTCAAGGTGCTCGACGCGGTGCTGCCCGGTGTCCAGAAGACCGAATACGACTTGGGCGCCCGGCGTTTTCACGCCAGCGGTGAGCTCTTGCCGGAATCGGTGCTCGCCGAACTGCGCCAGCACGACGCCATCCTGCTCGGCGCGATCGGCGATCCGTCGGTGCCCAGCGGCGTGCTGGAGCGGGGTCTGTTGCTGCGCCTGCGGTTTGAGCTCGATCATCACGTCAACCTGCGCCCGGGCCGGCTGTATCCCGGTGTGGCAAGCCCGCTCGCCGGAAACCCCGACATCGATTTCGTGGTCGTGCGTGAGGGGACCGAGGGTCCCTACACGGGCACCGGCGGCGCCATCCGCACCGGCACGCCCAACGAGGTTGCCACCGAGGTGAGCCTGAACACCGCCTTCGGCGTGCGCCGCGTGGTGGCCGACGCATTCGAGCGCGCGCAGGGGCGGCGCAAGCACCTGACGCTGGTGCACAAGACCAACGTGCTGACGTTCGCCGGCAAGCTGTGGGCGCGCATCGTGGCCGAGGTCGGGGAGCAGTACCCCGACGTCGAAGTCGCGTACCAACACGTCGACGCCGCCACCATCTTCATGGTGACCGACCCAGGGCGCTTCGACGTGATCGTCACCGACAACCTGTTCGGCGACATCATCACCGACTTGGCGGCGGCGGTGTGTGGCGGAATTGGGTTGGCCGCCAGCGGGAATATCGACGCCACGCGGACGAACCCGTCGATGTTCGAGCCGGTGCACGGCAGCGCGCCGGACATCGCGGGCCAGGGCATCGCCGACCCGACCGCGGCGATCATGTCGGTGGCGCTGCTGCTCGCCCATATCGGCGAGGACGATGCCGCTAGCCGGGTGGATCGGGCCGTCGAGGCCTACCTGGCAGCGCGTGGGAGCGAACGGCTCGCCACCACCGAAGTCGGCGAACGGATTGCTTCCGCGCTGTAGTTTCCAGGCCGGGCGGGAGCAGGCGCGCGGGAACCAGGGGCACCGCGATCATTGGGAACAGTCCGCACAACATCCACGCATTCGGATATTTCGCGGCGGTGATCAAGGCGCCGAATAGCGGTGGCGCCGCGGCGGCCATCACCCGCTGGGTGGTGTTCTGGATGCCCAGGGCGCGCCCGCTCCAGAACGGACCGGCGAATTCGGTGATGGCCGTGGCCTCCAGCCCGTTGTCGAGCACGGCGATCACCGAGATGGCCACCATCAGCGGCGCCTGATAGCTCGAATTCAGGAAATCGGCCCAGGCCAACAGGAACAGCGTGACGGCGGCCGCGCCCGCGATGAGGCGCACCGGGCGCATTCGCGAACCGATCCGGTCGGACCAGCGGCCCACCAAGACGCGGCCGACGGCGCCCAGCAGCTGCGAGAGGGTGACCAGACTGCCGGCGGCCGCGACCGACCAGTTCAGATTCTTGATCAGCCACACCAGCATGAACGTGACGGTCACCGTCTGCGGCACCATCATCAGACCGGCGACCGTGTGAATTCGCCACAGCGTCAACGACCCTCGGTAGGGGCTGGCGAGTTCGGTGTCGGCGGCTTTCTCCCGCGGCTTGCGCGGCGGGTCGATGATGCCGACCGCGCTGGCTGCCGCTCCCAGGGCGCACGCCAACGCCGTGAACCTGAGCCCCGTACTTGGCCCGTGCTCGGCCAGCTCGGGAATGACCAGCGCTCCCAAGGCGATTCCGAGGGGTTGCGCGGTTTGGCGGAAGCCCATCGCGAGGCCGCGTTGGTGCGGCGGAAACCACGCCGACACCAGCCGCCCGCCGGCGGTGTTGCAGCTCGCGGCCGCCATGCCGCCGAGAAACAAATAGACCGCCATGAGCACCATCGAATGCGCCGAGGCCGCGGCGTAGGCCGCCACGGCGGTGAGCGCCGAACCCGCGGCCATCACCAGACGCTCGCCCACCCGGTCCAGGACGTAACCCCACAGCACCAGCGTGACGACCATGCCCCAACTGGGCATCGAGGACAACAGACCGGCTTCGTCGAGCGGGATTCCCCGCGCCGATTGCAGCGACGGGATCAGGAACGCGACGCCATTGATGAAGAGGAAGGAGCTCGCGGTGGCCACCAGCGATACGACCATGATGGACCAGCGCGCGCCCGCGCCCAGGTCCCGCGTCGCGGCCGTCCCGGTCTGCATTCCCCATGCTTGCATACGCGGCAAAACCGCTGGTAATACTCGTGTGCCTGCTGCCATTGCGATGAGGCAACCGCTCATTAGTAGGCTCAACGAAATGCGCCTTGGTCGAATCGCCAGCCCCGACGGTGTCGCCTTCGTCAGCATCGAGGGCGAACTCACCGATCCCGCCGCGATGATTGCCCGCGAGATCGCCGAGCATCCGTTTGGCACGCCGAACTTCACCGGCCGCTCGTGGCCGCTGCCCGACGTGCGGCTGCTGGCCCCGATACTGGCCAGCAAGGTGGTTTGCATCGGCAAGAACTACACCGATCACATCGCGGAGATGACCGAGCTCACCGGTCCGGCCGCGCAAGATCCGATCATCTTCCTCAAGCCCAACACGGCGATCGTCGGCCCGAATGTGCCGATTCGGTTGCCGGCCAACGCATCACCCGTGCATTTCGAGGGCGAGCTGGCCGTGGTCATCGGCCGGCCCTGCAAGGACGTCACGGCCGCCGAGGCGGCCGACAGCATCCTGGGCTACACCGTCGGCAACGACGTCTCGGCCCGCGATCAACAGAAGGCCGACGGCCAGTGGACGCGGGCGAAGGGACACGACACCTTCTGCCCGGTGGGACCGTGGATCGTCACCGATGTCGACCCGGCGGATCTCGAAATCCGAACCGAGGTCAACGGCGAAGTGAAGCAACACAGCCGCACCTCGCTGATGATCCATGACGTCGGCGCCATCGTCGAATGGATTTCGGCCGTGATGACCCTGCTGCCCGGCGACCTGATCCTCACCGGAACGCCGGCCGGGGTCGGCCCGATCGAGGACGGCGACACGGTGTCGATCACCATCGAGGGCATCGGCACCCTGTCCAATCCCGTGGTCCGTAAGGGCAAGTCGTGACGGCGGAAGCGAAAGTCCGGGTCCGGTTCTGCCCCTCGCCCACCGGCACGCCGCACGTCGGAATGGTCCGCACCGCGCTGTTCAACTGGGCCTACGCCCGGCACACGGGTGGCACGTTCGTGTTCCGGATCGAGGACACCGACGCCGAACGCGACAGCGAGGAAAGCTATTTGGCGCTACTGGACGCGCTGCGTTGGCTCGGCTTGGACTGGGACGAGGGGCCCGAGGTCGGCGGGCCCTACGGCCCGTACCGCCAATCGCAGCGCAAGGAGATCTACCGCGACGTGGTGGCCAAGCTACTCGAAGCGGGCGAGGCCTACTACGCGTTCTCGACCCCGGAAGAGGTTGAGGCGCGCCACATCGCGGCGGGCCGCAACCCGAAACTGGGATACGACAACTTCGACCGGCAACTCACCGACGCCCAGCGGGCCGCGTTCCTCGCCGAGGGGCGCAAGCCGGTGGTGCGGCTGCGGATGCCCGACCAAGACCTCGGTTGGAACGACCTGGTGCGCGGGCCCACGAACTTCGCCGCCGGCAGCGTGCCCGACTTCGCGCTGACCCGCGCCAACGGAGATCCGTTGTACACCTTGGTCAACCCGTGCGACGACGCGCTGATGAGGATCACCCATGTGCTGCGGGGCGAGGACTTGCTGCCGTCCACCCCACGCCAGCTGGCGCTCTATCAGTCGCTGATTCGGATCGGCGTCGCCGAGCGCGTCCCGGAGTTCGCCCACCTGCCAACGGTGTTGGGGGAGGGGACCAAGAAACTGTCCAAGCGCGACCCGCAGTCGAACCTGTTCGCGCACCGCGACCGGGGCTTCATCCCGGAGGGGCTGCTCAATTATCTGGCGCTGCTGGGCTGGGCCATCGCCGACGACCACGACCTGTTCAGTCTCGACGAGATGGTGGCCGCGTTCGACGTCGTCGACGTCAACTCCAACCCCGCGCGGTTCGACCAGAAAAAGGCCGACGCGCTCAACGCCGAGCACATCCGGATGCTCGAGCCGGCCGACTTCGTGGGCCGGCTGCGCGACTACTTCGACGTGCACGGCCACCGCCTCGGGTTGGACGATCCGGCGTTCGCCACCGCCGCCGACCTGGTGCAGACGCGCATCGTGGTGCTCGCCGACGCGTGGGAGCTGCTGAAGTTCCTCAACGACGACGAGTACGGCATCGATCCCAAGGCCGCCGCCAAGGAGCTCGGCCCGGAGGCGGTCGCCGTGCTGGACGCCGCGCTGGCCGCGCTGGACGGCCTGTCGGAGTGGACGACAGCCCAGATCGAGCCCGCGCTCAAGGCGACCCTCATCGAGGATTTAGGCCTCAAACCGCGCAAGGCCTTCGGTCCGATCAGGGTTGCGGCCACCGGAACGACCGTGAGCCCGCCGTTGTTCGAATCGCTGGAGCTGCTGGGCCGTGAGCGCAGCCTGCAGCGGTTACGCGCCGCACGCGAAACGGTCGGCGGCTAGGCGAAGACATCGCGTGCGGATTGTGTGCCGAGTCTTTGGTAGTCTGCACTGCGGTTCGCAAAGGCCGACAACGGCTGGCAGCGGCGGTCCCCGGAGCGGCGCGTTATCGCTCAGAGTGACCGCTGACCAGCGGTTTTAGGCAGCCAATGGGGTATGGTGTAATTGGCAACACAGCTGATTCTGGTTCAGCCATTCTAGGTTCGAGTCCTGGTACCCCAGCAAAATCTCGCCACCTCAAGCGATTAGGTGGCCTTTGACGTGTGAGCTATGCTGACACCTCGGATCGTGTCTGGCCCCGTCGTCTAGCGGCCTAGGACGCCGCCCTCTCACGGCGGTAGCGTGGGTTCGAATCCCATCGGGGCTACAAAACTATTGACCGGTTCCCAACACGGCTGGTGCCGTGGACCCACCCACCGGCATGGCCGGCAGGCCGAGTTTGCGGTGATCCCATGACCGCGCGCGCTGAGCGACGATGCGCACGCAGACGCGCTTGTTCATCATCTGCTCCACGAAGGGCTTCATCTCGTCGGTGTAGGGCCCGGTGTAGCGCTCGAACACGCTGACCCCGACGCGGTGCGACATGTCGGGATCGTCGACGATCTCCGCGACGCCCTCGAATGAGACCCCACGCAGTGTGTCGTAGGTGTCGCCGTCCTCGATCAGGAAGCTCACCCGCGGATCCCGTTTGAGGTTGACCGCTTTCTGCGACTTGGCCTTGGTTTCCAGCCAGATTTCTCCGTCCACGACGGCATACCACATTGCGGTCAGATGCGGCTGGCCGTCGGGGCCGACGGTGGCCAGCGTTCCGGTGCGGCTCTTGACGACGAAGTCGGCGATTTCGTCTTCCGACATGACGATGCTCGCGCGCTGATTGGTTCCCATGGCGGTCAGTCTGTCAGGCGACGTCCGGTCGAGCGTGCGCTGGTGGCGTTCAGTGTGCGCTGATGGCGTCGGGTGTGCGTGTGCGGCGGGATTTTGGCGACTTCGCCGCCATAGTTGCACTCGCAACGCCATCGATGCACACCCGACTTGGCGGCCCTACAGCCGGCGGGTGAGCGCGTCGGCCGCGGACAACAGGTCGGCGGCCCAGCGCGCGCCGGGACGGCGGCCGATCCGGTCGACGGGTCCCGACACGGAGATGGCGGCGATGACGGCGCCCCGGCCATCGCGCACGGGAACCGACACGCTCGCGACGCCGGGCTCTCGCTCGGCCACGCTCTGCGCCCAGCCGCGCCGCCGCACTTCGGCGAGCGTGCGCTCGGTGAACTTCGCCGTCGGCAGCACCGCCTTTTGCGTCGCCGCGTCGCTGTGGGCCAGCAGCACCTTGGCGCCCGAGCCCGCGGTCATCGGCAGTCGAGCCCCGACCGGCACGGTATCGCGAAGGCCCGCAGCGGGTTCCAGGGCGGCCACACAGACCCGCGTCGTGCCTTCGCGGCGGTACAGCTGCACGCTCTCGCCCGTGGTCTCACGCAGCAGGGGCAGCACGCCCGCGCTGGCGGCCAGCAGCGGATCGTTGACGTGGGCGGCGAGCTCGGTGATGGCCGGGCCCAGTAGCCAGCGCCCTTCGTCGTCGCGGCCCAGCAGGCGATGGATTTCGAGCGCGGCGGCCAGCCGATACGCGGTGGCCCTGGGTAATCCGGTCCGTTCGCACAGTTCGGCCAGTCCGCACGGGGATTGGGCGATCGTGTGCAGGACACTCACGGCTTTGTCGAGGACGCCGATGCCGCTATGCTGTCTCACAAGAAGATACTAGCGTCTCGCATTCTGAGATCACAGCCCGTGGTGGATCGGCGAGCCGCGCACCAGGAATAGAGGCGAGTTTTCAGATGGGATCCGGCAAGCCGCGCACCCTGGCCGAAAAGGTCTGGGAGGACCACGTTGTGGACAAAGGGGCCGCTGACGCGCCCGACCTGATCTACATCGATCTGCATCTGGTGCACGAGGTCACCAGCCCGCAGGCCTTCGACGGTTTGCGCCTGGCGGGCCGGCCGGTGCGGCGCCCCGATCTGACGCTGGCCACCGAGGATCACAACGTGCCCACGGTCGACATCGACAAGCCGATCGCCGACCCGGTGTCGCGCACTCAGGTCGAGACGTTGCGCCGAAATTGCGCCGAATTCGGCGTCCGCCTTTACCCGATGGGCAATATCGAACAGGGCATCGTGCATGTCGTCGGGCCGCAATTGGGGCTCACGCAACCCGGAATGACCGTTGTCTGTGGGGATAGTCACACATCGACGCACGGCGCATTCGGCGCGCTGGCGATGGGCATCGGCACGTCGGAGGTCGAGCATGTGCTGGCGACCCAGACGTTGCCGCTGCGGCCATTCAAGACCATGGCGGTAAATGTCGACGGCGAATTGCCCGCCGGTGTGACGGCCAAGGACATCATTCTCGCGCTGATCGCCAAGATCGGCACCGGCGGCGGGCAGGGCCACGTCATCGAATACCGCGGCAGCGCCATCGAATCGCTGTCGATGGAGGCCAGGATGACGATCTGCAACATGAGCATCGAGGCCGGCGCCCGGGCGGGCATGGTGGCACCGGATGCCACCACCTTCGAATTCCTGCGCGACAAGCCGCACGCGCCGCAGGGCGAGCAATGGGAGGCGGCGATGCGCTATTGGCAGCAGCTGCACACCGACCCCGGCGCCGTCTTCGACACCGAGGTCCACCTCGACGCAACAACGTTGAGCCCGTTCGTGACCTGGGGAACCAATCCGGGGCAGGGCGTACCGCTGTCCGCGGCCGTGCCCGACCCGGAGCTGATGACCGGCGACGCCGAGCGGCAGGCCGCCGAGAAGGCGTTGGCTTACATGGACCTTCGTCCCGGCACCCCGATGCGCGATATCGCCGTCGACACCGTGTTCGTGGGCTCCTGTACCAACGGTCGCATCGAAGACCTGCGCGTGGTCGCCGACGTGCTGCGCGGTCGCAAGCTGGCACCGGGGGTGCGGATGCTCGTGGTGCCCGGGTCGATGCGGGTGCGCGCGCAGGCCGAAGCCGAAGGGCTGGGCGACGTTTTCACCGCCGCGGGCGCCGAATGGCGCCAGGCGGGTTGCTCGATGTGCCTGGGGATGAACCCGGACCAGCTGTCGCCGGGAGAGCGGTGCGCGGCGACGTCCAACCGCAACTTCGAAGGGCGGCAGGGGAAAGGCGGCCGCACGCACCTGGTGTCTCCGGCCGTCGCCGCCGCGACGGCGGTTCGCGGCACGTTGTCCGCCCCGGCCGATTTGAACTGATCCATTCGAGAAGAAGGCAAGAGCATGGAAGCATTTCACACGCACACCGGCATCGGTGTGCCGTTGCGGCGGTCCAATGTGGACACCGATCAGATCATTCCGGCGGTGTATTTGAAGCGGGTCACCCGAACCGGTTTCGAGGACGGACTGTTCGCCAGCTGGCGCTCGGATCCCTCATTCGTCCTCAACCTCAGCCCCTTTGACCGGGGGTCGGTCCTGGTCGCTGGACCCGATTTCGGGACCGGCTCGTCGCGCGAGCATGCGGTGTGGGCCCTCATGGACTACGGGTTCCGGGTGGTCATCTCGTCTCGATTCGGTGACATCTTCCGGGGCAACGCCGGCAAGGCGGGGCTCCTGGCGGCCGAGGTTTCGCAAGACGGCGTGGAACTCCTTTGGAAGCTCATCGAGCAGAGTCCGGGGCTGGAAATCACTGCCAATCTTCAAGATCGAAATATCACCGCGGGAACGACGGTGTTGCCGTTCAAGATTGACGACCACACCGCCTGGCGGCTGCTCGAGGGGCTTGACGATATAGCCCTTACGCTGCGGAAACTCGACAAAATCGAGTCATACGAGGCCGCGTATCCGAAGTGGAAACCGCGCACTCTGCCTGCCTCCTGAGCGGTCGTGACGACCGAAATTTCTTCTCGCTCACCTAACTAATTCGGGCGGAATTCCAGTCCCCCACCGGTCAAGGGCGGCAACCGGATTGCGAAAACTTCCGATTGTCCGACCCTGAAATTGCGCGTGGCTCTTGGAAATTTGCTGGGTGAGGGTTTACCGTGTGCACTAGTCGGTTCAAACAGAGGACCACTAGCGTCGGAGGGATTGGATGAATAAGGCAGAGCTCATTGATGTGCTCACACAGAAATTGGACACCGACCGTCGGCAGGCAACCGCGGCTGTCGAGAACGTTGTGGACACCATTGTGCGTGCCGTGCACAAGGGTGACAGCGTCACCATCACTGGGTTCGGTGTGTTCGAGCAGCGGCGTCGCGCGGCCCGGGTGGCCCGCAACCCGCGTACCGGCGAGACGGTGAAAGTTAAGCCGACTTCCGTGCCGGCGTTCCGGCCCGGTGCTCAATTCAAAGCGGTTGTGTCTGGGGCACAGCGTCTCCCGTCGGAAGGACCTGCAGTGAAGCGTGGTGTAGTGGCAAGCGGTGCGGCCAAGAAGACGGCCGCCAAGAAGGCTCCGGCGAAGAAGGCGGCCGCCAAGAAGGCTCCCGCCAAGAAGGCCGCCGCCAAGAAGGCTCCCGCCAAGAAGGCTCCGGTCAAGAAGGCGGCGACCAAGGCCCCGGCCAAGAAGGCCGCAACCAAGGCCCCGGCCAAGAAGACCGCGGCGAAGAAGGTCGTGGCGAAGAAGGCTCCGGCCAAGAAGGCCGCAACCAAGGCTCCGGCCAAGAAGACCGCCGCAAAGAAGGCTCCCGCCAAGAAGGCCACCGCGCGTCGCGGTCGCCGCTGAGGCATCGGTCGAGTTCTAGACGCGAATACCCTTCGGGGCGCAGCGATGCACCCGAAGGGTATTCGCGTGTTATGCCCGCACGTTGGCGGCCAGGGCGCCGCCGATGTGGTCCGCCGCCACCAGCCGGCCCCCCGCGAGCGAGAGCACCCAGGTGCTGCCCTTATGGTTGCGTGATTTGTCCGGGCGTACCCCGTCCCGTTCGCACCACCACGCGATCAAATCCGGGATCACCTTGCCCTGCGTGCAAATGACCGGTGTGCCTTGCTGCTCCGCGATGGCGAGCATCCGGTGCCGGCCGCGTTTGGGGCTCTTGGCGTAGGACTCTTCGGTGAGGGCGGGCTCGTTGTGCACCTGCACACCCAGCTCCTCGGCGAGGGGCTCCACCGTCTGGTGGCAGCGCAGCCGGTCGGCCGCATAGACGTCGGTGGCGCCGAAGGCCAGCAGCTGCGGCACCAGCGCCTCGGCCTGCGCGCGGCCCCGTTTGTCCAGCGGCCGTTGGGTGTCGTCGCCCTTGAAGCGCGATTTACGGCCCGCCGTCCCGTGCCGGACCACCACTACCGTGTGCGTGTCCGCGGGATGTTTGGTGAAGTGGCGCAGCATCTTTCGGTCGTGAGAGTAGCTGATTTTCTTCAGCGCGTCGGAAATCGGTAGCCACACCAATTCGTCGACCTCGTTGCCGGGGGTGAAGTCACCGCCGGTGCTGCGCGCGGCCCAGTAGTAGACCTTCTTGACCCCGGCATCGATCGGGTAGCTCACCATGTCGAGCCGCCTGCCCAGGATGGAGTGGTGCCCCGTCTCCTCGCGTACCTCCCGCACCGCGGCGACGGGCGCCGTCTCGCCCGGGTCGACCTTGCCCTTGGGCAGCGACCAGTCGTCGTAGCGGGGGCGGTGGATCACCGCGATCTCGAGGCCGGGGTTGGTCGAATCGGTCGGCCGCCACAGCACGGCTCCGGCGGCATACACGATCCGGCTTCCCGAACGCGAGCTCTTGGTCGGCAACTCAACTCCTGCAGGTCAATTCGGTGCGGGGTCGCGCGCACGGTCGCGGTGCGGCCGGAGACAACCGTAAAGCACCACGCGGAGGGTTACGGACTGCGGTGCCGCTCCATCAACGACACTTGGTGATCGCGCACGGTGTGGCCCTCCTGCGGCGACGCGGTCCACTGCCCGTCGGGCCCCAGCTCCCAGCATCGAGTGGAGGGGTCGAGTGCGGACTCGAACAGGTCGTCCAGGTATGAGGTCAGCCTCGGATCCTTGACCTGAACCAACGCCTCGACGCGGCGGTCGAGGTTGCGGTGCATCATGTCGGCGCTGCCGATCCAGAACTCGTTGATGCGATTGAAATGCATGATGCGGGAATGCTCGAGGAAACGACCGAGGATCGAGCGGACCGCAATGTTCTCCGAGAATCCCTCGGCCCCGGGGCGCAGCGCGCAGATGCCGCGCACCGCGAGCACGGCGGCGGCCGGATCCGGCTCAAGATGAATGCCCTCGTCGACGAACAGGTCATCGACGC
>NZ_LZJA01000227.1:0-17401 GCF_001666785.1 Mycobacterium sp. E3305
GGATCGCGACCAGCGTCTCGGCCAGCCGGTGCCGGATCGCCTGGAAAGAGCTGATGTGACGGCCGAACTGGACGCGGTCCAAAGCGTGCCGGCGCGCCAGCGCCAGCATGGCCCGGCCGGCGCCGACCAACCACCAGCCCAATGCCCGCCTGCCCGCGTCCAGGGCCGGCCGGGTCAACGAGTCCCCATGTGCGACGCGGTGTATCGGCAGCAACTCGTCGATCGCCGAACCGGCGACCTCGCCGCGCCCCCAAATCACCCAGGAGCCGCCGGCGAACGGTAGCGGCATGGTGTCGCCGGGCGCGGCGCCGGACTCGCGTAACACCACGTCGTTGAGGACCGGGG
The DNA here is from genome assembly GCF_001666785.1 of Mycobacterium sp. E3305. Classification (NCBI taxonomy): domain Bacteria; kingdom Bacillati; phylum Actinomycetota; class Actinomycetes; order Mycobacteriales; family Mycobacteriaceae; genus Mycobacterium; species Mycobacterium sp. E3305. The sequence continues at coordinate 346 of NZ_LZJA01000227.1, forward strand.
CGTGGGCGCCGGTCTCGCCAAGCAGCCGGAATACCAAAGGGACGGCGACATCGGGCATTTCGTCCAGCATGTCCCGCCAGCCCAGGTCGGTCAGCGCCGCATCGAGCTTGACCCCCGACGCGGCCGCCATCGTCGTCCGTAGCGAACCTTCCAGCAGGCGCAGCGACTCGGGATCCGTCATGCCGTCCACGGTTCACTCCTTCCCGAGGTCGAGCAGCCGGCGGGCGATGATATTGCGCTGAATCTCGGCGGTCCCGCCGTAGATGGTGGCCGCGCGTGAGTACAGGTATTCCGCGCGCCACGGTGTGTCGTCGAGTTCGAGCACTCCGGGCAGCAGGTCGCGGACCGTGTCGTAGAGCCGTTGCTCCGCGCCGGCCAGCAGCACCTTGTCGATGGACGTGTCCGGTCCCAGGCGTGCCCCGTCGCGCAGCCGGTACTGGGTGTCGCGGGACCGGCAGCGCAGTGTGTGCAGCGCCAGATACGCCGCGCCCAAGGCGGATTCGCTGGGATCGCCGGCGGCCGACGCCTGCACGATGAGTTCGTCGAAGCGGGAGTACAGGTAGGCGATTCGCTGCCAGAAGCAGGTGGACCGCTCATACGGGAGGAGGTCCATGGCGAGTCGCCAGCCGTCGCCCGGTCGGCCGAGCATCCGGCTGCCAGGGATCACCACGTCGTCGTAGTAGACCTCGCAGAATTCGTCCACGCCGTGCATCGTCCGGAGCGGCCGGATGGTGATGCCGGGCGTGTCGAGGTCGACGAAGAAGGCGGTGATCCCGTCGTGGCCCGGTCCGGTGCGGGTGAGCAGGACGCAGCGCGACGAGAACTGCGCGAAGCTGGTCCACACCTTCTGCCCGTTGACGATCCAGTTGTCGCCTTGCTGCGTCGCACGGGTGGTCAGCGAGGCCAGGTCGCTGCCCGACCCCGGTTCGGAAAAGCCTTGACACCATTGCTCTTCGCCGCTCAGCAGCCGCGGCACCATTTCGGCGGCGAGCTCCGGCGGGGCGTAGTCGATCATCGTGGGTGCGAGCACCTCGAGCATCGAATAGGGGCCGGGTTCGGCGAGGCGGCGACCAACCACCTCCTCGCCCACGATCGCACGCAGCACCGCGGGGCCACCCAATCCACCGACCTCGGCGGGCCAGCCGTAGCGCATCCAATCGGCGTCGTAGAGCGCGCGGCTGACCCGGGCGAACTGCCGCATGTGGCCCTGTAGCGAGTGGTCGGGTCCCGGGGTCAGGTCGTTGTCGTCAAGCCACCATCGCAGGCCCGCCCGGAACTCCTCGACATTCACGGCGCGGGGCGGCCGACGGCGTGCGGGCGCCCGGAGTCGTGCACGCCGCTGCGGCGAATGAACGTCATGGCACGGGTTTTCAGCCGCCACCCGTCCGGGGTGCGGGAGTAGGTGTCGCGGTAGTAGCCGATCCGCATGTCGTGGGTGGCGTGGTCGATGAAGCACAGCGGCTGGGTGCCGCTCGCGGAGTCACCATCGAGGTTCTCGATCAAGGCGGTTCCGGTGAGGAACAATCCCTTTGGGGCGGCGGCGACCAATTCGGGGAACCTGTCCAGCTTGTAGGTTGAGCCGAAGGCGCTGTAGGTGCCGTCTGGGGTGAAGACGCCGATCAGCCCGTCGATGTCCTCTTGGGTGATGGTGACCGCGTAGCGGGCGAGCAGCTGCTGGATCTCGACCAGGTCGTCAATTCGAGTTTGCTGATTTGTCGACATAGACCTTGCCGCCTTTCATGACAAAGCTCACGTGCTGGGTGACGGTGATGTCTTCCAAGGGGTTTCCCGGCACCGCGATGATGTCGGCGAGCTGACCCGCCGCGAGCCGGCCGCGATCGGTCGAGTTGATCAGCTCGGCCGCGGTCACCGTGGCCGCCCGCAGCACCGCCAGCGGCGGCAGCCCCCAGTTGACAAGGGTGACAAGTTCGTCGGCGTTGCGGCCGTGCGGGATCGCGGGCGCGTCGGTGCCCACCGCGATCTTCACGCCCGCCTCGTACGCCGCCACGATCGAGGTGCGCGCCTTCGGGAACATCTCGGCCGCCTTAGCCTGCAGCTCGGGCGGGGCGTGCGAAACGTCCATGGCGTCCCCGTCGGCGAGGCGCCGGGTGCTGACCAGGAAGGTGCCGTGCTCGACCAGGGACGCGATCGCCTCGTCGTCGATCAAGAAGCCGTGCTCGATGCAGTCGATGCCGGCGTCGACGGCATGCTTGACCGCCTCGGCCCCGTGCGTGTGCGCGGCGACGCGCAGCCCGCGCCGGTGCGCCTCGTCGACGATCGCGCGCAGTTCCTCGTCGGAATAGTGTTGTGCGCCAGGCGGACCGGTCAGCGACATCACCCCGCCCGAGCAACAGACCTTGATCAGCTCGGCGCCGTGTTTGATCTGGTAGCGCACGGCCTTGCGGATTTCGTCGATGCCGTTGGCGATGCCCTCTTCGACGGTCAGCTCCAGCGCGTGGGGCGCGAACGCCGCGAACATCGTGGGGTCCAGGTGGCCGCCGGTGGGGGTGATGGCGTGCCCGGCCGGCACCACGCGCGGACCGTCGATCCAGCCCGCGTCGATGGCCTTGCCCAGCGCGACGTCCAACAGGTAGCCGCCGGTCTTGACGAACAGGCCGAGGTTGCGCACGGTGGTGAATCCGGCGCGCAGCGTGCGCCGCGCGTTGCCGACCGCGCGCAACACCCGCGTCGGCGGGTCGTCCTGAACCTGGGACAGGCCGGGCTTTTCGCCGCGGCCGCCCATCAACAGGTTGACCTCCATGTCCATCAGCCCCGGCAGCAGGATCGCCTCGCCGAGGTCGACGAGCTCGCCCTCCGGCTCGCCGCCGACCCGCACGATCCGGTCGCCCTCCACCTGGACGACGCCGGGGGAGACGATCTCGCCGGCGTCGACATCGAGCAGCCCGGCGGCCTTGAGCGTCAACACCGGTCAGATCACCGGCTCCCGGATGCACTCCACCCAGGCCGCGCCGCTGTCGGGCACCCTCGGCTGTTTCCAGGCCTCGATCGGAAACGACACCATGACGAGCGACTGCATCATGTGCATGAGAGCCTTTGCGTCCTCGGGGAGATCGTCGAGTGGGTACCTGTCACAGTAGGCGATCACGTCGTCGAGGCGGGGGAAGGCCACGTCGTAGAAGGCCTGCATCTCGGCCATCGTCGAGGACAGCCGCTTGGCGTAGCGCTCGGGTTCGGTGGCCAGGTCCCAGCCCAAAAAGGGCTCGAGGTCGGCGAATTCAGCGGGCAGCAGCGACGTGGCCATTGTTCTGATACTCCTTGACGTAGTCACCGGTCGTCTTGTGCAGATGACGGATCAAGACTTCCTGGTCGCACAGCAGGAATTCCGTGACGGCCCGCGTGCCGATCATGGTCTGGGTCGCTTCCAGCGTGTTGGCGTCCTGCAGCGCGTACTCCTTGAAGGTCACGGCGGCCAACTCCTGGGCAAGCCGCTCCCGCGCATTGCGCGGCGGGACGAAATACAGCGTGCACTCGAAGATGTGCTTGTCCACGGCGGTCGGCCAGTAGTGGTAGGTCAAATACCAGCCCGGCTCCCAGATCAGCAGCATGAAGTTCGGGTAGAACAGCCACGAGTCGATGCCCCACTGCGGCACCCTCTTCACGTTGACGCCCGGTGGCAGGTCGAGGTTTTCGATGATCTCCGGCTTGTCCCATGGGCCGAACAGGCCGCTGCGCAACACCTGGTCCATCGGCTTCACCATGGACATGTCCGGGGGCGGCGCCTGGCCGCCCCACGTCGACTGCAGATTGTGCGGGCCGGCCAACTCGTAGTGCAGCGCCTCATAGCCGTACTTCTGGATCTTGGCGGCTTCTTCCTTGGTGTACTGGCCCTGGTGCAGGATCGGCGCGTGGTAGAACTCGACGAACGCGTCGATGAACAGCTTCCAGTTGCTGCCGACCTCGGCGCGGTAGGAGTACGTCTCGGTCATCTCGCCGAAGGGGTAGCCCTCGATGCTCTTGGCCAGTGGCCCGAGGTAGTCGACGAGCGGCGCCGCGTTCTGGTCGAAGTTGATGAATATGAAACCTTCCCACACCTCGCATCGGACCGGCGCCAGGCCGAAGTTGCCCTTGTCGAGGTTGAAGAACTCGTCTTCCTGCTGGACGAAGGTCAGCTCACCGTCGAGGCTGTAGCGCCAGGCGTGGTACTTGCAGGTGAACTGCCGGCAGGTACCGGAGGTCTCCTCGTTCGGGAAGTCGTTCCACACCAACTTGTTTCCGCGGTGGCGGCAGACGTTGTGATACGCCTTGACCGATCCGTCCTTCGTCTTGACGATGATGACCGACGTGCCCTTGCCCGCCGACGGCAGTTCCCGGGTGAAGTAGCTGCCGGTGCGCGGGAGGCGATTGATCCGCCCGACGTTGAGCCAGGTCTTCCTGAAGACGGCGTCGCGCTCGGCGTCGAAGAACGCCGGATCGATCGAGTCGGTGTAATCGACAGGCGCCGTGCCGAGTTCGGGGTAGTTCTCTGTCCAGCTGCCTGCGGCCGGCTTGGGGAAGTGGGGCACCTTTCTACCTCTCTCAGTGGTTCCGATCGGCGTTTTCGAGCTGTACGCCAAAAGTGTTGAAGGCCATGGCCAGCGTGGCGTAGCAGCCGACCGTGAAGACGAAATCCATCCGCTGCCGGTCGTCGAGGCGCTCGCCGAGCGCGGCCCAGGTCTCGTCGGACAGTCGCGATTTGTCGTCAAGTTCGTCGACGGCGGTGATCACCGCGCGATCGAACTCGTCCAAGTCGCCGGCGCTCTCGCCGGCATCACCAACTACGGCGGCGATCTGATCGTCGGTGATTCCCTCGTCCCTGGCCATGCGGGCGTGGTGAGACCACTCGTAGGCGCATTCGCGACGATGCGCCACGCGCAGGATGGCCAGCTCGCGGACGCGCGCCGGCAGCGTGGACGAGGTCAAGAGATGAACGTTGAACCGCAGAAACGCCTTGGCCAGCGCCGGGTGGCGGGCGAGGGTGCTGAGCGCGTTGTTGGCAGCCGGGTCACGCATCGCCGAGAGCGCCTTGTGGGTGGTTTCGTCCCACTGATCGGCCGGCAGCGGCGGCAACCGCATCCGAGCTCTCCTCTCGCCATCCTCCCCGCCACCTCTCGGCCAGGGAGAATCAGATTCTCATTTACAACCAATAGAGTTGCACGAATCGCGCGGCCGGTCAATGCCGGCGGGAGGGGTCTCGCCCGGCCGGGATGCCGCGCGCGCACGCGGCGTCCAAAACGGCTCCCTTCCTGCGAAAATGTCCGCGGCCGCGCGGGGCTCGCCGACAACGAGGCCGGCTACCTCGGCGCGTCCTCGTCCCGGGGCGGGCGGTTTATGGGCGTGTTCCGCCACCGGTGGGGCGGGCGAAAGCCGGTCGTGGCGTCGGCTGGATGTTGATTCTCGCTTGGCGAGAAGATAGTTTTCATTTCAGTGATCTTGGCACGGGACAGCGATTCGCCGAGGCTGCGTGGGAGCGGAACCGGATAGGCGGACCCGACGGAAGGGCAACGGCCATGAACAAAAAAGACATGATCCTGATCAGCGTCGACGACCACACCGTTGAGCCGCCGGACATGTTCAAGAACCACCTGCCGAAGAAGTATCAGGACGACGCGCCGCGGCTGGTGCACAACGCCGACGGTTCGGACATGTGGAAGTTCCGCGACACCGTCATCCCCAACGTCGCGCTCAACGCCGTCGCCGGTCGGCCGAAGGAGGAGTACGGCATCGAGCCGACGGGGCTCGACGAGATCCGGCCGGGTTGTTACAACGTCGACGAGCGCGTCAAGGACATGAACGCCGGCGGCATCCTGGCCTCGATCTGCTTCCCGTCCTTCCCGGGTTTCGCCGGGCGGCTGTTCGCCACCGACGACAACGACTTCTCGATCGCGCTGGTGCAGGCCTACAACGACTGGCACATCGACGAGTGGTGCGGCGCCTATCCCGCGCGCTTCATCCCGATGGCGATCCCGGTGATCTGGGATGCCGAGGCGTGCGCCGCCGAGGTACGGCGGGTGTCGAAGAAGGGCGTGCACGCGCTGACCTTCACCGAAAACCCGGCCGCGATGGGCTATCCCAGTTTCCACGACGAGTACTGGAACCCGCTGTGGAAAGCGTTGGTGGAGACCGACACCGTGATGAACGTGCACATCGGGTCCTCGGGCCGGTTGGCCATCACCGCGCCGGACGCGCCGATGGACGTGATGATCACGCTGCAGCCGATGAACATCGTGCAGGCCGCCGCCGACCTGTTGTGGTCGCGGCCGATCAAGGAGTACCCGGACCTGAAAATCGCGCTGTCCGAGGGCGGAACGGGCTGGATCCCCTACTTCCTCGAGCGCGCCGACCGGACCTACGAGATGCACTCCGCCTGGACGCACCAGAACTTCAAGGGCAAGCTGCCCAGCGAGGTCTTCCGCGACCACTTCCTGACCTGCTTCATCAGCGATAAGGTGGGCGTGGCGCTACGCAACATGATCGGCATCGACAACATCTGCTGGGAAGCCGACTACCCGCACAGCGACTCGATGTGGCCGGGCGCGCCGGAAGAGCTGTGGGACGTACTGAGCATCAACAACGTTCCCGACGATGAGATCAACAAGATGACGCACGAGAACGCCATGCGCTGGTACTCGTTCGACCCGTTCACGCACATTTCGCGCGAACAGGCGACGGTCGGTGCGCTGCGCAAGGCCGCCGAGGGGCACGACGTGTCCATCAAGGCGAAGGGCCACGACAAGGACAGCCGGGGCGGCTCGTCCTTCGCGGAATTCGCGGCCAACGCGAAGGCCCTCAGCGGCAACAAGGATTAACGGTCCCGTTCCCGGGCGAGCAGACGCAGAATCGCACTGCGCGGGCCGCGATCGTGCGATTCTGCGTCTGCTCGCGCTTGATGGAGGTGCGCCAATGCCCAGCGCCGGAATGAACTTCGAGCTGACCGATGATCAGGAGCTGATCCGCCGGTCCGTCGCCGAGCTGGCGCGCAAGTTCGACGACCAGTACTGGATGGAAAAAGACCAGGCCCACGAATTCCCTTCCGAGTTCTATCAGGCCATCGCCGACGGCGGCTGGCTCGGCATGACGATCCCCGCCGAGTACGGCGGTCACGGCCTCGGGATCACCGAAGCCACCATCCTGCTGGAAGAGGTCGCGAAGTCCGGCGGCGCCATGAACGCCGCCAGCGCGATTCACCTGTCCATCTTCGGCATGCAACCGGTGGTGGTGCACGGCTCCGACGAACTCAAGGCGCGCACGCTGCCCAAGGTCGCCACCGGCGAGGTGCACGTCTGCTTCGGCGTGACCGAACCCGGTGCGGGGCTGGACACCTCGCGCATCACCACCTTCGCCAAACGCGACGGCGACCGCTACATCGTCAACGGCCGCAAGGTGTGGATCTCCAAAGCCATGGAGTCGGGCAAGATCCTGCTACTCACCCGCACCCAGAGCTACGAGGAAGTGTCCAAGAAGACCGATGGGATGACGTTGTTCATCACCGACCTCGACCGCAGCAGGGTCGACGTCCGCCCCATCCGCAAGATGGGCCGCAACGCGGTGAGCTCCAACGAATTGTTCATCGACAATCTCGAGGTTCCGGTCGAGGACCGAATCGGCGAGGAGGGCAAGGGATTTCAGTACATCTTGGACGGCCTCAACCCGGAGCGGATGCTGATCGCCGCCGAGGCGCTCGGCATCGGCCGGGTGGCGCTGGACAAGGCGGTGAAATACGGCAACGAGCGTGAGGTCTTCGGCCGGCCCATCGGCATGAACCAGGGCCTGCAATTCCCGCTCGCCGACTCGCTGGCACGCCTCGACGCCGCCGAGTTGATGCTGCGCAAGGCGACCTGGCTGTACGACAACGGCAAACCCTGTGGGCGCGAGGCGAATACCGCGAAATACCTGTGCGCCGACGCCGGCTTCACCGCCGCGGACCGGGCGTTGCAAACCCACGGCGGCATGGGTTACGCGGAGGAGTACCACATCACCCGCTACTTCCGCGAGGCCCGGCTGATGAAGATCGCGCCGGTCAGCCAGGAGATGATCCTGAACTTCCTGGGATCCAACGTGTTGAAACTGCCGAGGAGCTATTGACCGCGCCCGACGAGCACGTGCTGCTGTCCGAGGACCGCGACGGCGTACGCACGCTCACGCTCAACCGCCCGCGCCGCAAGAATGCGATCAACCCCGAACTGTGGATCGCGTTGCGGGACGCGCTGCAGGCCGCCGGCCACGACCGCGGCGTGCGCGCGCTCGTGCTCACCGGCTCCGGCGGCAGCTTCTGCTCCGGCGCGGACATCTCGGTCCCCGACGACATTCATCCGACCTACAAGCTGCAGCGTTTGACCGACGTGGCGCTGGCCCTGCACGAGCTTGCGATGCCGACCATCGCCAAGGTGGCCGGAGTGGCCGTCGGGGCGGGATGGAATCTCGCGCTGGGATGCGACTTCGTCGTGGCAACGCCGGAATCGAAGTTCTGCCAGATCTTTTCCAAGCGTGGTCTGTCGATCGACCTCGGCGGATCGTGGTTGCTGCCCAAACTCGTTGGCCTGCAACAGGCCAAGCGGCTCGCGCTGCTCGCCGAGACGATCGACGCCGAGGAGGCGCGCGCGCTGAACTTGGTGACGTGGCTGGTGCCGGCCGCGGAGATCGACGCCTTCGTCGACGATCTCGCCCACCGGCTGGCGGCCGGCCCGCCGATCGCCCTCGCCCACACCAAGGCCCTGCTGAACGAGGGTGCGGACAGCACGTTGCGCGACGCACTGGCCAACGAGGCCCGCGCCCAGGTCGGCAATTTCGCGACGGCCGACGCGTCCGCCGCCTATGCCGCCTTCGCGCAGCGGCGGGAGCCGTCGTTTACTGGCCGGTGGGCGCTATCGAAATCCAAGGAAGCGGAGTAGGGAAATGCGGGAAACAGTCATCGTCGAAGCCGTGCGCACCGCGGTGGGCAAGCGCAACGGCGGCCTGGCCGGGATGCACGCCGCGGACCTGTCGGCCGTCGTCCTCAACGAACTGCTGGAACGCACGGGAGTCGGCCCGGAGATGGTCGACGACGTGATCTGGGGATGTGTGTCCCAGGTCGGCGACCAGTCCAGCAACATCGGCCGCTACGCGGTCCTGGCCGCCGGCTGGCCGGAGACCATCCCCGGGACCACCGTGAACCGCGCGTGCGGCTCGAGCCAGCAGGCGCTCGACTTCGCCGTGCAGGCGGTCATGTCCGGCCAACAGGACGTCGTGGTCGCAGGCGGTGTCGAGGTCATGAGCCGCGTCCCGCTCGGCTCGGCCCGGGCGACCGGCATGCCGTACGGCCCCAAGGTTCTCGCCCGCTACGACGACTTCTCCTTCAACCAGGGCCTGTCGGCGGAGATGATCGCCAAGAAGTGGGGTTTTTCCCGCACCCGGCTCGACGAGTACTCCGCCCAATCCCACGAACGGGCCGCGGCGGCCCAGGACGCCGGCGCGTTCACCGACCAGATCGTGCCGGTGTTCACCGGCGACGACACGGTCGTCGCCGCCGACGAGGGAGTGCGGCGGGGGACCACGGTCGAGAAACTCAGCGGACTCAAGCCCGCCTTCACCGAAGACGGCGTCATCCACGCGGGCAACTCCTCGCAGATCTCCGACGGCGCCGCCGCGCTGCTGGTGACGACCGCGGAGATGGCGGTCGAACTGGGGCTCACCCCGTTGGTGCGGTATCTGGCCGGCGCGGTGACCGGCGCCGATCCCGTCCTCATGCTCACCGGACCCATCCCTGCGACCGAAAAGGTGCTGAAGAAGGCCGGGGTCCCACTCTCCGAGGTGGGCGCGTTCGAGGTGAACGAGGCCTTCGCGCCGGTGCCGCTCGCCTGGCTCGCCGAGACGGGGGCCGAACCCGAGCGGGTGAACCCGCTCGGCGGCGCCATCGCTCTGGGGCACCCGCTGGGCGCATCCGGGGCCGTGTTGATGACGCGGATGGCGCACCATATGCGCGCCAACGGAATCCGCTACGGGCTGCAGACCATGTGCGAGGGTGGCGGGACCGCCAACGCCACCCTGGTCGAGCTGGTCCGCTAGCGACGGCGCCGCCGCGCGCCGAAAAAGGTCTCCTGCGTGACCCTTGTCGCAGCGGCCAAACTAACCTACTGTGTGTTCACTAGGTTGGTTCCGCCCGCCGATCGGCCGAAGGAGTCCGGTGCCCGACGCACGGCGTTACGACACGTTGCTCGCCAAAGGTGAGGACCGCAAGCAGCGGATCCTCGACGTCGCGCAACGGCTGCTCACCCGCAACGGCTGGCGCAGCACGACCCTGGCCCAGATCGCCGGCGAGGCCGGGGTCACCCCCGCGGGATTGCTGCATCACTTCGAGTCCAAAGAGCAGCTGCTGCATGCCGTCCTCGACGCCCGCGACCTCGACGACGACCTGCACGCCGACCGGACCGGTGATCTCTTCGCCCAGATCGCGCAGGTCGCCGACCGGTTCAGCCGGGCACCGGAACTCGTCGGAACGTTCACGGTGTTGCTGGTGGAGAACATCCTTCCCGACGCTCCACTGCACGACCGGATGCTGGCCCGGCACCGCGCCGCGACCGACATCGTCGCCGACCTCATCCGCCGCGGGCAGGCCGATGGCCGGTACCGGGCGGACGTCGACCCCGCCGTCAAGGCGGTAGAGATTCTCGCCTTCGTCCACGGAATGGAAACCACATGGTTGCTCGATCCATCGATACCGCTAACCGAGGTGTTCAAGCAGTACGCCGAGACGCTGGCGCGGGACTTCGCCCCGTAGAAGGGCCGCGCGAGGACATGAGATACCGGCTCGACGTGGTCGCGGGCACCGCGGTCGACGTGGTGCGGTTCGCCGGCGGCTGGCTCTTCGACCGGGCGATGGCGGGGTGGGACGTCACCGTGCTGCTGGCCGACCTGGCCGGCCACGCCGACGACCGGCCGCTGGAGATCCTGGGCGCCCGGGTGGTCGACCTCGAAGACGCTTTGGCGTCGGTGGAGTCGCGTCCTCGTCCCCAGGCCCTGGCCGCCGCGGCTGACCTGTTCGGATGCGACTCGCGGGTACGGCAAGGGGTGCTGCAGGCCCTGGACCACGGGGTCACCGAGGTCACGCTGTGGGGGGAGACGTGGCCCGCCGAACTCGACGACAGCGTTGGCCTGGTGCAGCACCGGCTGAGCATGGCCGCCCGCACGTTCAAGGCCCAGGCCCTGGCCGCCGCCGCTCTCCCGGACAGCTCGATCGGTCAGGTCGAAACCTTCCGCAGCGGGCTGCTCGCATGGCCATCGGTGGCCGCCGACCTGATCCCCGCCGGCTGACGGGCAGTCGGCGCCCGCGCCCGCTCCGATGCCCCCTCGTTGACGACCACCAGGCCGTATGGAAATGTAATACTCATCTGCGAGAGGCACGTTCTCACTAGCCGAGATTCAAGGAGCAGGAGATGGCGAACGAATTCTCCGAGTTGGACTTCTTCCGCGGCAGCGAGCTCATCGAGGACCCGTACCCCTACTACGAGGCGCTGCGCCGCCAGTGCCCGGTGACGCGCGAACCCCATCACGACGTCACGATGATCACCGGTTGGGACGAGGCTTGCGCGGTCCTCAACGACGCCGAGACGTGGTCCTCCTGCATCTCGGTGACCGGTCCGTTTCCCGGCTTCCCGGTGCCTCTGGAGGGTGACGACATCACCGAGCTGATCGAAAAGCACCGCGACGAGTTGCCGTTCAGCGACCAGCTGCCCACCCTCGATCCGCCGACCCACACCAACCACCGCTCGCTGCTGATGCGGCTGATCACCCCGAAGCGCCTCAAGGAGAACGAGGACGCCATGTGGGTGCTCGCCGACCAGGTGCTCGACACGTTCCTCGCGCCAGGGCACGGCGACTGGATCAAGGGCTTCGCCGGCCCGTTCACGCTGCTGGTCATCGCCGACCTGCTCGGCGTGCCCGAGGAGGATCGCGACAAGTTCGTCAAGGGGATCCGCGACCATTCCGGTGGCGGCGTCGGGGGCACCAAGGGCTCGCTGGCGCACAGCCCGCTGGAATTCCTCTACGGTCTCTTCTCCGACTATGTCCGTGACCGCAGGCGCGAGCCGCGCGACGACGTGCTGACCGGGCTGGCCACCGCCACCTACCCGGACGGCTCGACGCCCGACGTCGAAGACGTGGCCCGCGTCGCCAGCAACGTCTTCTCGGCGGGCCAGGAGACCACCGTCAGGCTGCTTGGCGCGGCCCTGCAGACCCTCGGGGAGCGGCCGGACATTCAGGCTCAGTTGCGCAAGGACCGGAGCCTGATCCCCAACTTCATCGAGGAGTCGTTGCGGCACGAGAGCCCGGTCAAGGGCGACTTCCGATTGAACCGGGTGCCCGCCAACGTCGGGGGCGTCGACCTGCCGGCGGGAACCACCGTGATGGTCGTGCAGGCGGCCGCCAACCGCGACCCCCGCCGGTTCGACGATCCCGCCACCTTCGACCCGGCCCGCAAGAACGCCCGTCAGCACATCTCGTTCGGGCGCGGCATCCACAGTTGCCCCGGCGCCCCGCTGGCCCGCGCCGAAACACGGGTGGCGATCGAGCGCCTGCTCGACCGGACGTCGGATATCCGGATCGACGAGAAGGCGCACGGCCCGGCGAATGACCGCCGCTACCAATACGTTCCGACTTACATCCTGCGCGGCCTGACCGAGCTGCACCTGGAGTTCACGCGGACATGAAAGTCACCGTCGACGACCAGCGCTGCCGCGGCCACGGCGTCTGCACGACGCTGTGCCCAGAAGTCTTCAGCCTCACCGACGACGGCTACGCCGAGGCGATAGCATCCGACGTCCCAACGGAATTCGAAGCGGCCACCCAAGAGGCCATCGAGTGCTGTCCCGAGCAGGCGATCAGCAAAACCTAATCCAGTCAAGGAGATTCAGTGGCGAAAGGGTACGTCATCCTCACGGAAGCCATCAAGGATCCGGAGGGTATGAAGGCCTATGCGCAGGCGGCCGGTTCGGCGATGGCCGGGGCCACCATTCTGGCGGTGGACGCGGCTCCCCAGGTGATCGAGGGCAGCTGGCACGGCGACCAGACCGTCGTGCTGGAATTCGAATCGGTGGACGCGGCCCGCGCGTGGTACGAGTCCGAGGGCTACCAGAAGGCGGCGAAACTTCGGCAGGAAGCGGCGGACTGCAACGCCGTCATCCTTTCCGGATTCTGATCGCTACTCGCCCACAATCGAAATGGCCTGCCGCGGGCACTGACGAACGGCCTCACGAACGTCGTGTTCGTTCTCCGGGGTGACTTCCTCCTGCAAGACGGTCAGCATGTCGTCGTCGCCGAGGACAAAGATCTCCGGGTTGATGCCCATGCAGACGCCGTTGCTCTCGCAGAGCCCCCAATCGACTTCGATCTTCTTCGTCACCGCAACCCCCTTACCGAAGCACCTTGACGGGCACGTTCTTCCAGCCCGCGACGTTTTGCATGGTTACCCGTTTGCAGCCCGCCCAGTCCACCTCGTAGCGCGGCATGAAGTCGAGGAGCCGCTCGAGCGCGATCCTGCTTTCCATGCGTGCCAGCGCGGCGCCGAGGCAGCTGTGAATCCCATACCCGAGGCCAAGGTGCTGGGCCTCGGTCTGGTCACGCTCGATGTCGAACGTGTCGGCGTCGGTGAAGGCCTCCGGATCGCGGTTGGCTGCCGCGCCACAGAGAAACACCGGCTTGCCCGGAGGGATCACGCCACCGCTGACGTGCGCCTCTTTGAGCGTGTAGCGGACGTTGTACTGCACCGGCCCCTCGTAGCGCAGCAGCTCCTCCACCGCGCCCGGGATCTTGTCGCGATCCTCCTGTAGCTTCTGCCACTGGTCCGGGTGACGGGCGAAGATCACCGCCGCGTTGCCGAGCAGCTTGGTGACGGTCTCGGCGCCCGCTCCGCCCAAAAGGGTCGCGAACCCGCAGATCTCGATGTCGTCGAGCTTGCGTAGCTGGCCGTCCTCGCCCGGGACCTCGGCCGCGATCAGGCGGCTGATCATGTCGTCCTGCGGTTCCTGGCGGCGCTCCTGCACCAGGCTGAAGTAGTACATCGCCGTGTCGATGTTGGCCTGCATGCCGGCTTCGCTGATCTCGATCTGGCCGGGTTCGTGGGACAGGCTGGTGTCGATCCAGTGGCGCACCTGCTGGCGGTATTCCTCCGGAACCCCGGCCATCCTGGTGATGACTTCCACCGGGAACGGCCCGGAGAAGTCCTGGACCACGTCGAAATTCTCCGGGTCGGCGGCGCCCAGGTACTTGTCGATCACCTCGATGACGGTGTCCCGCTGCGATTGGATCGCCCGCGGGGTGAACGCCTTGTTGAGCAGGCTGCGCATGTGGCGGTGCTCCGGCGGATCCATGAAGATGATCGACTTCTGCTCGGGCGAGATGCCCCGGCGCACCATCGCCAGGTCGCAGCCGCGTGCCGAGGAATAGGTCTCGAAGTCTTTGAAAGCCGCCGCGACGTCTTCGTGGCGGGTCAACGCGTAGAAATCCTCTTTTTCGTCGTAGTACAGCGGCGCGTCCTCGCGCATCCGTCGATAGATGTCGAACGGATTGTTGTAGTAGTCCTCGGAGTACGGATCGAAGACGACCTTCGGTTTTGTCACTGAATCCTCCTCAGCGGCGAGGGCGGGCTGAAACCGTTACAGCCGAGTCGTTGACTGTAACGGTAACGGTAATACCTTCGTGACGAACCGGAAAGACCGAAACGCTGGCATCTCAAACCCCGTTCGAGACGCCGACGGCGTTGATCGCGTCATCCAGAGCGCCCAGTTCGCTGCCGGATTCCCTGGCGATGCCACGCACCACGCTGACGTCCTTCTGGACGAATTCACCGGCAACCTCGATGAACGACGCGACGGAACCGGCCGCCGCCGCGAGGCCGAGGACACGACTGGTTGCGCTGCCCTGCGCCAAGGCGGCCAACATCGTCGCTTCCGGCACGCCAAGTCGCTCACCCAATCGCACGGCCTCCGCGAGCAGCCCGATATGGCCCGCGAACAACGCGTTGTTGACCAGCTTCACCTTTTGGCCGGAGCCACGCGGGCCCACGTGGAGAACCGGGTCTCCGTAGCAGGCCAGCACCGCCCGCACCCGCGCCACGGCGTCCTCCGTGCCGCCCACGAACAGCGTGAGCCGGCCGGCCGCCACGTCGTGCGGGCCGCCGCTGACCGCCGCATCGATGACGTCGACGCCTTCCGCTTGTGTGGCGACCGCGTCGATCGTGTTCGGGCCGGCGGTGGTGTGCACCACCAGCGCCGACCCGGGCGGCATGGCGGACAGCAGCCCGCCGTGCAGGCATACGTCGCGCACCTGCTCGTCGGTGAACACGCAAAGCACCACCACGTCGGCGCGTGCACCCGCCTCGACCGGGTCGCCGACCGCGCGCGCACCGAGCTGCTCGAGATCGCTTCGCTTTTCAGTGGTCCGGCCCAAGGCCCGGACGTCGTGTCCGGCCGCCACCAGTCGGGCCACCATGGGGCGGCCCATCCGTCCGGCGCCGACGAACCCGACCCTCACCTCGGATGCCCCATGAGGCCCAGCGCGGCGTCGGCCGCGTCCAGGACGGCGCCGCCGTTCGCGCCGGCTCGGTCGGCCAGGTCCACCACCAGGCGGACGTCCTTTTGCAGCAGCGTCCCGGCCACCCCGGCAAGCTGGTCCAGTCCGCCGATGCCGCCAAGGGCGTTGAGCGCGAAGCTGTTTCCACTGCTGCGCGAGACCACTTCGGTGAGACGGTCCGGGTCGACGCCGAGGGCGCCGGCCAGTGAGAGCGCGGTGGCCGCGGTGCCCAGGTGGGCGGTGAAGAGCAGGTTGTTGAGCAGCTTCGTGGTTTGACCGGAACCGAGCTCGCCGAGGTGCACGACCGGATCGGCATAGGTGGCGAAGACCGGGCGGCACCGCTCGACGACGTCGGCGTCGCCGCCCACCATCACCAGCAGGCGCCCTTCGGACGCGGCTCCCCCGCCCCCGCTCACGGGCGCGTCGACCACCGAAATCCCTTTGGCCGCGGCTTGGTTCGCCAGTCCCCGGCAGGTGTTGGGATGCACGGTGCTGTGGATCGCGATGACACCACCCGGCTTCATCGCGGCCAGCACGCCGCCCTCACCCGACGTGATCTCCTCGATGTCTGCATCACCCACGACGCAGAGGCAGACCAGATCGCTGGCCGCGGCGAGCTCGGCCGGTGACTCGGCGATCTTCGCCGCGGTGTCGGCGAACGCCTCGAGGGTTGCGGGTCGGCGTGCCCACAGCGTCGTCTCGTAGCCGCCCTCGACGATCCGCCTCGCCATGGGGCCGCCCTGACTGCCCAGGCCGATGAATCCGACCCTCATCCGGTGGCCTCTTCCGAACCCGATGCCGTCACGCATTCGTCGACGAACGCGAGGACCTCCGCGTGATAATCCGCGGCGGTGTGGCCGAGGCTGATGTTGTGTCCCGCCCCGGGCTGCCGGTGCACGGTGAAGCGCGGCGCGGCGGAGAACATCGCGGTGATCTGCTGCACCGCCGAATCGTCGGCCTGCCAGACCTTCTCGTGTTCGGCGATGCTGAAGTGGACAGGCACCCGCACGGCCGGGGCCAGCGTCGGGAATGTCTGGCGCGCCCAGTCCGACACCATTTGGTCCTCATACGAAGGCGCAGAAGGGGACACCGTCGCGCCGCCGAGAACCTCGGGCGGATACAGGTGTTCCGGGCTCCACAGCAGCTCGCGCATGCCCGGTGGACGTCGTTCGCGGGTCGCCGTTTTGAGTATCTCCTTGGCGGCGGGGTGGTAGTGCCGACCGGTGCCGGCCAATTCGATGCCGAGCAGATCGGCACCGCGCTCGTCGGCGGCCATCCGCATCGTCAGCTCGCAGCCGCCCGAATGCCCCATCACGAACAGGCCCGCGCCGCTTGATCGTTCACCGAGGATGCGCTCGACCGCACCGTACGCCAGGTTGACGCGCTGATCGCCCTCGGCCATCGCCTCCGGATAGGGCGCGGAGCTGCCGTAGCCCGGCCGGTCGATCGCCACCACGGTGAATCCGGCCGCCGCGCCGGTCCGCAACAGCGAATACGACGGATGCCCCGGACAGTC
>NZ_LZJA01000228.1:0-14230 GCF_001666785.1 Mycobacterium sp. E3305
ATCGCCACTAGCCCGATGGCGGCGACCCGCTTCGCCCGGCTGCGCCGCGCTTGCGATCGCCGCTAGCCCGATGACGGCGACCCGCTTCGCCCGGCTGCGCCGCGCTTGCGATCGCCGCTAGCCCGATGGCGGGAGCCTCAGCACCACCTGTCATCTGCCGTTTGCCTCCCGATCAGCGGGCCGATGCAGTTAGCTCATCGCGGCGACCTACACCGGTTATATGCGATGCACCGTCTTCGGCACCGGATATCTGGGCGCCACCCACGCCGTCGGAATGGCGGAACTGGGCCACGAGGTGATCGGGGTCGACATCGACCCGGGCAAGGTCGCCAAGCTCGCCGGCGGTGACATTCCGTTCTACGAGCCGGGGCTGCGCAAGCTGCTGACCAAGAACCTGGCGGCGGGGCGGCTGCGGTTCACCACCGACTACGACATGGCGGCCGAGTTCGCCGACGTGCACTTCCTCGGCGTCGGCACGCCGCAGAAGAAGGGCGAGTACGCCGCCGACCTGCGCCACGTGTACGCCGTCGTCGACGCGCTGGTGCCGCGGCTGACGAGATCGTCGGTGCTGGTGGGGAAGTCGACCGTTCCGGTGGGGACCGCCGCCGAACTGAACCACCGCGCGGCCGCGCTGGCGCCGGACGGTGTCGACGTCGAGATCGCCTGGAACCCCGAATTCCTGCGCGAGGGCTATGCGGTGCACGACACGCTGCATCCGGACCGCATCGTGCTTGGCGTGCAACAGGATTCGACGCGCGCCGAGACGGCGGTGCGTGAGCTGTATGGCCCCTTGCTCGCCGACGGCGTGCCGTTCCTGGTGACCGACCTGCAGACCGCGGAGCTGGTCAAGGTTTCGGCTAATGCCTTTCTGGCGACCAAGATTTCGTTCATCAACGCTATCTCCGAGGTGTGCGAGGCCGCCGGCGCCGACGTCAGCGTGCTGGCCGACGCGCTCGGTTACGACCCCCGCATCGGACGCCAATTCCTCAACGCGGGTCTGGGTTTCGGCGGGGGCTGCCTGCCCAAGGACATCCGCGCCTTCATGGCCCGCGCCGGTGAACTGGGCGCCGACCAGGCGCTGACGTTCTTGCGCGAGGTCGACAGCATCAACATGCGCCGGCGCACCCGGATGGTGGAGCTGGCCAGCGCCGCGTGCGGCGGCTCGCTGCTGGGCGCGAACATCGCCGTCCTCGGCGCGGCGTTCAAGCCCGAATCCGACGATGTGCGCGACTCGCCCGCGCTCAACGTCGCCGGGCAGCTACAGCTCAACGGCGCCGCGGTCAACGTCTACGACCCCAAGGCGCTGGACAACGCGCAGCGGCTGTTCCCGACGCTGAACTACGCGGTCTCCGTCGAGGAGGCCTGCGACCGCGCCGACGCGGTGCTGGTGCTCACCGAGTGGCGGCAGTTCATCGACCTCGATCCGGCCGACCTGGCCGACCGCGTCCGGGCCCGGGTCATCGTCGACGGCCGCAACTGCCTCGACGCCGCCCGCTGGAAGCAGGCGGGCTGGCGGGTGTTCCGGCTGGGCGCGCCGCGACCCTGAGGTGTCCCGGCCCCGCGCGTCACGCCAGCGTGGCGCCGACCGGCGAATGCCACGCTGGCGTGACGCGCGGCGCGAAGCCGCCGAGTAGCCTGACCCGCGTGGACTATGCCGGCGCATTCCTCGAAGAGAACCGCGCTTTTTCGGAGCTTTTGCGCCATGCGGACCAGTCCAAGCCCGTGCCGACCTGCCCGGGGTGGGACCTCAACCAGCTCCTGCGCCACGTTGGCCGCGGCGACCGCTGGGCGGCACAGATCGTGCGCGAGCGGCTCCAGGAGTTCCTCGACTTCCGGTCCGTCGACGGCGGCAAGCCGCCACCCGACCCGGCCGATGCGGCCTCCTGGTTGCGGGGCGGTGCACAACGGCTGGTCGATGCGGTCGAGCTGACGGGCGTGGAAACCCCGGTGTGGACCTTTCTCGGGCAGCGCCCGGCGAACTGGTGGATGCGTCGCCGCCTGCACGAGGTGGCCGTCCACCGGGCCGATGCGGCCATCGCCCTGGGAGCGGAGTTCACGCTGGCCGCCGACGTCGCCGCCGACGGGATCACCGAATGGCTCGAGCGGGTCGCGATCCAGGCCGGCGAGCAGGGGGCGCCGCTTCCGCTCGGGGACGGCGAGACCCTGCACCTGCACGCCACCGACCCCGGCCTCGGCGAGGCCGGCGAGTGGACGATCGGCGTCGACGCCGGCCGCATCACCTGGGCGCACGAGCATGGCAAGGGCACCGCTGCGCTGCGGGGCGGGGCGACCGAGTTGCTGCTGGCCATCTTGCGCCGGGTGCCGCTCGCCGACGCGGGCATCTCGCTGTTCGGCGACGAGGCGGTGTGGCAGAACTGGCTGGACCGTACCCCGCTCTAGCCACGGCGCGATGGCTCACACGGTAACTTGCACACCATGACCACTTCGGAGATCGCCACCGTCCTGGCATGGCACGACGCGCTCAACGCGTCCGACCTGGAAACCCTGGTGGCCCTGTCGAGCGATGACATCGAGATCGGTGACGCGCACGGGGCCGCGCAGGGGCATGAGGCGCTGCGCCGGTGGGCCGCTTCCCCGCGCGGCACGGCGGAGCTGGGCCGGATGTACGTGCATGACGGCGTCGTGGTGGCCGAGCAGAAGGTGAGCGCCCAGGACGACCCCGGGGCGGTGACGTCCGCCGCGTCGGCGTTCCGGGTGGTGCACGACCACGTGACGTCCGTGTTCCGGCACGAGGACCTGGCGTCGGCGCTGGCGGCCACCGAACTCACCGAATCCGACCTCGTCAACTAAGCAGTGGAATAGGGGAGCCACTCATGCGCGGCATTATTTTGGCCGGCGGCTCGGGCACGCGCCTGCACCCGATCACCGTGGGAATCAGCAAGCAGCTGTTGCCGGTGTACGACAAGCCGATGGTCTACTATCCGCTGTCCACGCTGATGATGGCCGGGATCCGGGACATCTTGGTGATCACCACCCCGCACGACGCGGCGGGCTTCGAGCGGCTCCTGGGCGACGGCTCGCAGTTCGGGATCAGCATCAGCTACGTGACGCAGGAACGCCCCGACGGCCTGGCCCAGGCGTTCGTCCTCGGCGCCGACCACATCGGCACCGACTCGGTGGCTCTGGTGTTGGGGGACAACATCTTCTACGGCCCCGGGTTGGGCACCAGCCTGAGCCGCTTCCAAACCATCAGTGGCGGAGCGGTATTCGCGTATTGGGTGGCCAACCCGTCGGCGTACGGCGTGGTCGAGTTCAGCGACGACGGCATGGCGCTGTCGCTAGAAGAGAAACCCCAGACGCCGAAATCCAATTACGCGGTGCCGGGTCTGTATTTCTACGACAACGACGTGATCGAGATCGCCAAGGGTCTGAAGAAATCGGCGCGCGGCGAGTACGAGATCACCGAGGTCAACCAGATCTATCTGAGCCGGGGCAAGCTGTCGGTCGAGGTGATGGCCCGCGGAACGGCCTGGCTCGACACCGGCACGTTCGACTCCCTGCTGGACGCCAGCGACTTCGTGCGGACGCTGGAACGACGGCAAGGCCTGAAGGTCAGCGTCCCCGAGGAAGTGGCGTGGCAGCAGGGCTGGATCACCGACGAGCAGCTGGCCGAGCGAGCCAACACCCTGCTCAAGTCCGGCTATGGCGGCTACCTGCTGGATCTGTTGGAGCGGAGCCGATTTCACTAGGCTTGGCCAGCGCCGCGGCGATCGCCGTCGTCAGCGGCACCGACAACGCCAGCGCGATGCCGCCCACCGCGGACCGGGCGATCTCGATGGCCACGCTCTCGCCCGTCAGCACGTCGGTCAGCGAACGGTTGGCCACGCTGAACAGCAACAGAAGCGGCAGCGAGCTCCCGGCGTAGGCCAGCACCAGCGTGTACACCGTGCTGGCGATGTGATCGCGGCCAACTCGGATGGCGCCCAAGAAGATTGCGCGTCGTGAGCCGCCGAGGTGGGCGAGCTCGAACACCGTCGAGGCCTGGGTCACCGTCACGTCGTTGAGCACACCCAGCGACCCGATGATGAAGCCGGCGAGCAGCAGGCCGCTGATCGACACGTTGCCCAGATACGCGCTGACGGTCGCGTTCTGATCGTCGGACAAGCCGGTCAGATGCGCCAGTTGGATTGCGGCCCAGGACAGTCCAGCCGCCAGCAGCAGCGACGTCAGCGTGCCCAGCAGCGCGGCGCTGGTCCGCAGGCTCACGCCGTGGGCCAGATAGATGACCGCATAGAGGATCGCGGCCGCGCCCACCAGCGCCACCGGGACCGCGGGCGCGCCGTCGCGCAGGGCTGGCAGCACGAACACCACCAGCACCCCGAAAGCGACCGCGATGCCCACCAGCGCCAGCAGCCCCCGCCACCGCGCCACCGCGACGACCACTACCGCGAACGCGACGGCCAGGGCGACCAGCGACCAGCCGCGTTCGAAGTCGTAGAACGCGTAACTGGTGGCGCCCTGGTCGTCGACCTGCCGGACGAGCCGAATATGGTCTCCCACCGCGAATTTGGGCTGGCCCGGGCCGGGGGAGGACTCCAGCAGGGTGTTGGCCGCCGCGTTGGGGCCGGAATCGATCGCCACCAGCGTCAGCACACAGCGGCCCGCGCCAGGCGGCGCCGGCTGCGGCGCGGTGGTGAGCACCTGGCTGACCGACGGGCTGCCGCAGTCGCCCATGCCGCTGGACAGCACGTGCCCGGCCTGGGTGCTCACTGCACCCCCGGCCGCGTTCTGGAACGGCATCGGGATGTCGACGTGCTGGCGGCTGGGCCACAGCGCGATGGCGCCGCCGAGCACCGCCACCCCGATCGCCACCAACAGCCCGACGACGATCCTCGCGGGCAGCGATTCAACCTGGACCGGAGCCGACGGGCCGTGCGAGTGCGAGTGTGTCACCCGGTCCACCGTAGAGGCGCCGGCTGCGAAGTTGCTTACTGGCGATAGCTGACCAGGAAGTTGCCCAGCCGCTCGATCGCGGCGGCGAGATCGCGGGACCACGGCAGCGTGACGATGCGCAGGTGATCCGGTGCCGGCCAATTGAATCCGGTGCCCTGCGTGACCAGGATCTTCTCCTGCAACAGCAGGTCGAGGACGAGCTGTTCGTCGTCGGTGATGTCGTAGACCTCGGGGTCCAGCCGGGGGAAGGCATACAGCGCGCCCTCGGGCTTGACGCAGGACACCCCGGGAATCTCGTTGAGTTTCTGCCACGCGACGTCGCGCTGCTCGAGCAGCCGCCCGCCCGGCAGCACCAAGTCTTCGATGCTCTGGTGGCCGCCGAGGGCCACCTGAATCCCGTGCTGGGCGGGCACATTGGGGCACAGCCGCATGTTCGCCAGCAGGTTGATGCCCTCGATGAAGCTCTCGGCGTGGTCCTTGGGTCCGGTGATCGCCAGCCAGCCCGCGCGGTAGCCGGCGACCCGGTAGGCCTTGGACAGCCCGTTGAACGTGAGGCACAGCATGTCGTGTGCCAGCGAGGCCACGTTGATGTGCGTGGCGTCGTCGTACAGGATCTTGTCGTAGATCTCGTCGGCGAGCAGCAGCAGTTGGTGCTTGCGCGCCAACTCCACCATCTGCGTGAGGACCTCGCGGCTGTACACCGCGCCGGTCGGGTTGTTCGGGTTGATGATGACCAGCGCCTTGGTGCGCTCGCTGATCTTGGACTCCAGGTCGGCGATGTCGGGCTGCCACGCCTGCGTCTCGTCGCACAGGTAGTGCACGGGCGTGCCGCCGGCCAGCGACGTCGACGCCGTCCACAGCGGGTAGTCCGGGGACGGGATCAACACTTCGTCGCCGTTGTCCAGCAGGGCCTGCAGCGTCATCGTGATCAGCTCGGAGACCCCGTTGCCCAGGTACACGTCGTCGACGTCGAACCGGGGGAAGCCCTCGACCAGCTCGTAGCGGGTGACCACCGCGCGGCGCGCGGGCAGGATGCCCTGCGAGTCGGAGTAGCCCTGCGCGTACGGCAGCGCCTGGATCATGTCCCGCATGATCACGTCGGGGGCCTCGAAGCCGAACGGCGCCGGGTTGCCGATGTTGAGCTTGAGGATGCGGTGCCCCTCGGCCTCCAGCCGCGCGGCCTGCGCGTGCACCGGACCGCGGATCTCGTACAGGACGTCCTGAAGCTTGGACGACTGCGCGAAGACCCGCTGCCGGTGATGGCCGGAGGCGTGCAGGGGCAGCTGGTGAGTGGTCACGCCCTTAATGGTGCCACCACTGTCCACCGAAATTTGCTGTCAAGCGTCAAACCGTGATCAGCGCTTGCCCGTGCGGCCGCGACAGCCCTCGCCGAGCGTGAAGCTGTTGCGAAATCTTCGCGGATTTTTCGCAGTGGCTTCACGCTCGACAGGTCGGGGATCAGCGCTTGCCCGGCGGCCGGGCGCCGCGGGCAATGCCCAGGCCCTTCACCGGCTGCGCGGGCGGCTCTTGCTCGCCGTCCGTTTGCTTTGCCGGCTCCGCTTTGGGCGCGGGCTCGGCCTCGGCCTGCGGGGCGGGCTCGGCGTCCGCCTTCGGCGCCTCGGCTTTGGGGGCCTCGGCGGCCGGCGCGGCCTTCTTCGCGCCGGGGCGCTTGGCGCCCGCCGCGATGCCCAGGCCCTTGACCGGCGCCGCGGGTGCCTTGTCCTCGGTCTTCGGGGCGGCCTCGGCCGGCTGAGCCTCCGCCTGCGGTGCCTCGGCTTTGGGGGCCTCGGCGGCCGGTGCGGCCTTCTTCGCGCCGGGGCGCTTGGCGCCCGCCGCGATGCCCAGCCCCTTGGCCGGCGCGGGGGACTCCGCGGGCGCTCCCGCCTTGGCCTCGGCCTGCGCGGGCGCGGCCTTCTTGGCGCCCGGCTTCTTGGCGCCGCCGGCGATGCCCAGCCCCTTGGCGGGCGCGGCGGGCGCGGACGCCTCGGCCTTGCCGTCCCCGGCGGGTTCGGCCGCCTTCTTGCCCGGTTTCTTGGCGCCGCCGGCGATGCCGAGCCCCTTGGCGGGCGCGGCGGGCGCCGCAGCAGCGGCCTCGGACTTCGGGGCCGCCTCGGCGGGCGCCTCCTCCTTGGCCGGTGCCTCAACCGTCGCGGTGGCCTTGGGCGCCTGGGCGGCCCGCTTCTCGGCTTCCTTTGCGGCGGTGCCCTTCTCGGGCAGCGTCTCCTTGTCGTATTCGAGGGAGCCGAGCAGCACCTGCGCGACGTCGAGCACCTCGACCCCGGTCCGGCCGGCCTCCTCGGAGCGGTCGTTGACGCCGTCGGTGACCATCACCCGGCAGAACGGGCAGCCGGTCGCGATCGTGGACGCGCCGGTGGCCAGGGCCTCGTCGACGCGTTCGTGGTTGATGCGCTTGCCGATGTGCTCTTCCATCCACATCCGCGCGCCGCCGGCGCCACAGCAGAAGCTGCGCTCGGCGTGGCGCGGCATCTCGGTGAGCGTCGCCCCCGCGGCCCCGATCAGCTCGCGCGGCGCCTCGTACACCTTGTTGTGCCGGCCCAGATAGCACGGGTCGTGGTAGGTGATGTCCTGAGAAACCGGGGTGACGGGGACCAGCTTGTTGTCGCGGATCAGCCGGTTGAGCAGCTGGGTGTGGTGCAGCACCGAGTAGTTCGCCCCCAGCTGCCGGTATTCGCGGCCCAGGGTGTTGAAGCAGTGCGGGCAGGTGACGACGATCTTGCGGTCGACGGTCTCCACGCCCTCGAACACCCCGTCCAGCGTCTCGACGGCCTGGGCGGCCAGCTGCTGGAAGAGGAACTCGTTGCCCGAGCGGCGCGCGGAGTCGCCGTTGCAGGTCTCGCCGGTGCCCAGCACCAGGTACTTCACGCCGGCGATCGCGAGCAGTTCGGCGACGGCCTTGGTGGTCTTCTTGGCCTTGTCGTCGTAGGCGCCGGCGCAGCCCACCCAGAACAGGTACTCGTAGCCGTCGAAGCTGTCGACGTCTTCGCCGTAGACCGGGACGTCGAAGTCCACTTCGTCGATCCAGTTGGTGCGGTCGGCGGCATTCTGGCCCCACGGGTTGGCCTTGGTCTCCAGGTTCTTGAACAGCACCGACAGCTCGGACGGGAACTCCGACTCCATCATCACCTGGTACCGGCGCATATCGACGATGTGGTCGACGTGCTCGATGTCCACCGGGCACTGCTCGACGCACGCGCCGCAGGTCACGCAGGACCACAGCACGTCGGGGTCGATGACGCCGCGCTGTTCCTCGGTGCCCACCAGCGGCCGGGTGGCCTGCTCGGGCCCGGAGCCCATCACGCGGCCGAAGCCCGACTCGGGAACGTGGTGCGCCTCGGCGTGCTTCTCGCCGGACAGCTCCTCGCCGATCCCGCCCTCGGGCGTGTTCTCGAGGGGGCTCTCCTTGTCGCCGAGGATGTAGGGCGCCTTGGCCATCCAGTGGTCGCGCAGATCCATGATGACGAGCTTGGGCGACAGCGGCTTGCCTGTGTTCCACGCCGGACACTGCGACTGGCAGCGGCCGCACTCGGTACACGTGGCGAAGTCCAGCATGGCCTTCCAGCTGAAGTCCTCGATCTTGCCGCGGCCGAATTCGGCGTCGTCGGGCGGGTTTTCGAAGTCGATCGGCTTGCCGTCGTGTTCCAGCGGCAGCAGCGGCCCCAGCCCGTTGGGCAGCCGCTTGAAGATGACGTTGATCGGCGCCGTGAAGATGTGCATGTGCTTGGAGTGCAGCACGATGATCAGGAACGCCAGCATGACCGCGATGTGCAGCAGCAGGGCCGTCGTCTCGATGATCTCGTTGGCGGGCTGCCCGAGCGGACGCAGAATGGCGCCGAACAGCTGGGACAGGAAGGCGCCCTTGCCGTAGGGCAGCGTGCCGTTGTTGACCGCGGACCCGCGGACCAGCACGTAGGTCCAGATGACGTTGAAGATCATGAACAGCACCAGCCAGGCGCCGCCGGTGTGGGAGCCGTAGAACCGGGACGAGCGGCCGTATTCCTTCGGCTCGGTCCGCCACCGGATGATCGCGAAGGTGGTGATGCCCAGGAAGACGCCGGTGGCGAAGAAGTCCTGCAGGAAGCCCAGCGCGTCCCAGCGCCCGATGATCGGGATGTGGAAGTTCTCCTGGAACAGGAAGCCGTACGCCTCGATATAGACCGTGAGCAGGATGAAGAAGCCCCACATGGTGAAGAAGTGGGCCAGGCCGGGGATCGACCACTTGAGCAGCCGGCGCTGCCCGAAGACCTCGGAGACCTCCGCCCAGATTCGCTTGCCGGGTTCGTCGGTGTGCCCCGGTGCCGGCTTCCCGGACGTGATCAGCTTGAACAGCCACAGGACCCGCTTGGCAGCGAGTGCGGCCACGACCAGCGTCATGCCCATGCCCACTATCAGTCTGATGAGCATCTGCGTCGTCACTGAACGTCTCCCCAATGCATCGTTGATTCAGCCTGCGAATTGTTTGCCTGCTCAGCCCTGCTCATAGTTACATCTCCGCAGCTTCCGCCGCGAGAAAGGCTGCCCTAACTTGGAGGCTGACCGCCGCCCGTGGCCTGCTTCGTCAGTGTGCCTGGGCGGGTGTGACCTTCGTCGCCGTGACCTGTGGCACTCGCGTCAGGGCCGGGGCTGGGGCACGAAGGGCGGCAGCAGCGGCCGCAAGCGGGTCGTCGTCGGGGGCGCGGCCGTGGTGGTCGCCTGCGATGTCGTGGGCGCCTGCGACGTCGTGGTCGGCGCGGCGGTGGTGGTCGTCGTCGTCGGAGCTTCCGTCGTGGTGGTCGTGGTCGGCGGCGGGGTCGTCGTGGTGGTGGTCGGCGGCGGCTCGGACGACGGCGGCGGCGGCGGCGGCGGGGGCAGCACCGTCTCGGTGGTGCTGCCGTTCGGCTCGGTGATGGTCACGGTTTGCGACGTTTGGGGGGGCGCCGGCTGGCTCGGGGCGGTGGGTTTCGCCGGGCTCGACTTGGTGAGCCCCAGGTTGATCGCCAACAGGACGGCCACCAGCACCGCCGCCGCGGCGCCGGCGACGGTCAAGACCAGCGCCGTGCGCTTGTACCAGGGCAGCCCGCCGCCCTTGGCCGGGTAGCGGCTTTCGGCGTCATCGTCGAAAGTCCTTGCCGCACCGGCATACTCGCCGGTGGCGTCGCGCCCGGTGTAGGGCACCGGCTCGTCGGCGCCGTCGGCGTCCTGGGACCAGGCCAGGGCACCGTCCACGTCGGTCGCCTGGGCGGCCCACGCGGCCTGGGTCATGTCGATTCCGCCGGTGCCCACCATCTCGGTCGGGGTTTCCACAACGGCACCCGCGGCGGTCGGGACGCCCGCAGACGCCTGCTGGTCGCCGAGCGCCGCCGCGCCGAGGGCCGCGCTCAACGCGGGCCGCGGCGCGGTGTGGACCGGCACCGAAAATCGCCCCGACAACCGCGCGGTGAGCAGCGGAATGCCGGCGCCCCCGCCGACCGTCGCGATCGTGGCCAATTTCGGAATCCCGTTGCGGCGCAACGCTTCCTCGAGGGCGTTCAGGAATCGGTCTAGCGGTTCGGAGATCAGTTGCTCGAGGTCGGCGCGGGTCAGCTGCCCGCCCGCGACCGAGGCGGTGGCGGCGGTGGACAGTTGCTCCTTGGCGCGCCGGCACTCGCCGAGCAGACGGCTCTGCGACCCGATCCGCACGGTGCTGCCCAGATCGGCCATGGTGTCATCGGAGGCCCGCAGGCGGCCGAGCACCAGTTGATCGATGCCGTCGCCGGAGAAATCGGCGTAGCGCACCGACGGGCCGATACGGGCGAAGTTGGATCCGGCGTCCATCAGGGTGATGCTGGTGCCGCTGGCGCCGAAATCGCACAGCGCGACGATGCCGGCGGTCGGGAATCCCGGCCGGCTGCGCAGTGCGGCGAGCGCGGCGGTGGCGTCGGACACCAGCACGGGGGCCACCCCGCCGCGAGCGAGGTCCGGCTGGGCGAAGAACTCCTCGCGCAGCGCGGTGAACTGGGCGTCGGACCAGTACGCCGGCACGGCGATGGTGATCGGGGTGCCGTAGCCGACGGTGCGGGCCATGGCCTCGATCGCCTCGACCGTCAGCACCTCGCCGAGGTACTTAGTCCCGTCGGCAGCCACCACGGGCGTCCGGTCGCCGACGCGCTCGACGAATCCGCGCAGCACCATCCCGTTTTCGGTCAGGTTCGGGTTTTCCTCGGGCAGGCCAACTTCGGTGGGGCGGTGCTCGAAGAGGGTCAACACGGCGCTGCGGACCACCGGGGCCCTTCCCGCGCGGGCCGCCACCAAGTTGGCCGCCCCGATCGACAGCCCGAGCGACTCGCTCATTCCCCGCACCCCACTTCCGATCGCCCGGTGGTCCTCACCCTAGCGGCCGAGGGGGTCAGCGCAGCCCCGGCGGGACCGTGATCACCGTGGGCACGCCCGGAACCGTGATCACCGACGGCACCTGGGGCAGATGATGCCGATGCGTCGGCTCCTGCTGGCTGGGCTGGCGCGTGGGCTGCCCCGTCGGCTGCTGTGCCGGCGGCTCGACCGCGCTGCTGGTGCTCGGGGTGGTCGTCGTGGTGGTCGTCGGCGCGGTCGTGGTGGTGGTTGTCGTCGCGCTGGTGCTGCTGGTGCTCGGGGTCGGGCTGGTGGTGCCCTGCCCGCCGCTCAGCAATTCGGTGATGCCGTAGACGATCAGCCCGATCAGAATGACGACGAACACCAGCCAGGCGATGAGCAGCGGCGGCTTGCGGTACCAGGGGGTGGGTTCGCTTTCCAGGTCGCCGAACGCTTCGGGCTGGTCAAACCCGTCGGGCGGGTTCGCCGGGGGTTCGCCGGTGGTGGGCTGCTCGGCGACGCCATAGTCGGCGTGCCGGGTCGCCTGTTCGTGGAAGTCGTCGGGTGGGCCGTTGCGTGCCACGGCACCGATGGTACTGATGCCACCTGCCAAGCCCCTGAGCCCCGGGGCCGTTGCGCCTCAGTTCCGGCCGAGCGCGTCGCGCACGCGTCCCCGCGCCCGGTCGAGCCGGGCGGCGGCCTCGGTCGCGTCGACGCCTGCGAGCAGCGCGACGATCGCGGTCTTGGCGTGACCCCCGGCGGCGGTGAGCGCGGCGGTCGCGGTTTTCTCGTCGACGCCGGCCGCGTCGCGGACGATCCGCACCGCGCGGCGGCGCAGCTTCGCGTTGGTCGCGCGGACGTCTACCATGCGTGGCCCGTAGGCCTTGCCGAGCGCGATCATCACGCTCGTCGAGAGCGCGTTGAGCGCGACCTTCTGGGCGGTTCCCGCGGTCAGCCGCGTCGAGCCGGCCAGCACCTCGGGTCCGGTCAACAGTTCGATCACCACGTCGGCTGACGCCTCGCTGTGCGGGTTGTTGACGATCGCGACCGTCAGCGCGCCCGCCGCGCGCGCATGCTCGAGTGCCCCGAGCACGTAGGGGGTGCGGCCCGACGCGGTGATCCCGACAAGCGCGTCGGCGGCGCTCAGGTCGGCGAGACCGGCGGGGTCGAACGCGTCCTCCGCACCCTCGATCGCCTCGGTCAGCGCCGCCGGGCCGCCGGCGATCACACCGCGCACCAGGTCGGTGCCGAACGTGGGCGCACACTCGGCCGCGTCGAGCACACCGAGCCGCCCGGGCGTGCCGGCACCGGCGTAGATCAGGCGGCCGCCACGCTCGAGCCGCGCGGCGATCGCCCCGGCTGCCGCCGCGATCCGCGGGACCGCCGCCGCCACCGCGGCATGCGCCTCGCCTTCGGCGTCGACGAGCAGCGCGACGACTTCTCCGATGGGCCGGGCGTCCAGGTCGTGCAGGCCCGGACGGACCGCTTCGGTGGCCAGCGCGTCGAGCCCTTGCACCGCAGCGGATTTCGGTTCCGGCCGCACGCGGAGCAGGTGCGGCTCGTGGATCGCCCCCAGTCGCAGCGCGCCGTCGAGCGCGTCGCCGGCGGCGGGGACGAGGTCGAGCCGTGCGTGAAGCGCTTCGAACCCGGCCAGGCCGCCGACCATCGCGACCGGGCCATCGCCGACCGCGCGGGCGGTCGCGGCGAGCGCCCCGGCCGCCGCTTCGACGATCGCCAACGCGGCGGCGTCGCCCCGCGCAGCGAGGACGTCGGGTGCGAAGGACGCGAGCGCGGCGGCGCCGGTGAGCCGCGCGGGCCAGGTCTCCGGGGTGCCGAAGCGGGCGCGGGCGGCGTCGAGCAGCGTGGTGGACGGGCCGCGGCCGTCGTGGGCGCGCAGCGCCGCGCGCAGCCCGGCTGCGCCGATCCACGCGCCGCCGCCCTCGTCGCCCAGCCACGGGCCCCAGCCGTCGGCGCGCCGCCACCGACCATCCGCATCGATCGCGAGCGCCACGACGCCGGTGCCCGCGATCAGCACGACGCCCGGCTGTCCGCTCAGGGCGCCGGCGTGCGCGGTCACGGCGTCGCTGGTCACCGCGACGCGCTCCGCGCGCAGCGACGTCAGCAGCGCATCGCCCAGCGCGCGCGCCGCGTCCGGGGCCGCCTCCGCTCCGGCCGCGCCCACGATCACCTCGTCGACCGCTCCGAGCTCGCGCGCCAGATCGCCGGCCACGGTCAGGATCGCCGCCTCCGCGGCCCGCACGCCGCCGGGCGCCGCGAGCCCGGGCGCGCCCGGCCCCTCAGCCCGACGGCCGCATGCCGAAGCCCGGCACGACGTCTTACCCAGGTCGACGGCGAGGATCACCGCACCCATCCTTGTCGAGCGGAGACTGGTCTGGTGGGGCGGGCGTTGCTGACCGTGGGGCACGGGACGGCCGACCGTGAGCGGCTGGCGGATTTGCTTGCCGGCGCCGGGGTTGCGCTGGTGGTGGATGTGCGGCGGTATCCGGCCAGCCGGACGAATCCGGACGTGCGGCGGGAGGCCCTGGAATGCTGGCTGCCCGAACGCGGCATCGAGTACCGATGGGAGCCACGCCTGGGCGGGCGGCGCCACGTCGCGGCGGGAGAACCGGAGCCGGACGCCTGGTGGACGGTGGCCGCATTCCGGGCGTACGCCGCGTACACCCGGACGCCGGAGTTCGGCGCGGCGCTCGACGAGGTCCTGGCCGACGCCGCCCGGCGCACCACGGCGGTGATGTGCAGCGAGAGCGTCTGGTGGCGCTGCCACCGGCGGCTGATCGCCGACGTGGCGGAGCTCGGCCGCGCCGTCCCGGTGCGACACCTGATGCCGGACGGCCGGCTGCGCCCGCACCGCCCCGCCGACGGGGCTCGCCGCCGCCCCGACGGCCACCTGGTGTGGGACGGCGCAGCCGAGCGATCCGGACCTGCCTTTAGAACGTGTTGACCTTGTCGAGGCTGACGAACATGCCGTGGC
>NZ_LZJA01000229.1:0-2400 GCF_001666785.1 Mycobacterium sp. E3305
ACCGCCCGTTTTCGCTGTGACCAGGAGGCAAGCCAGTGCTGATCGTCACCACCAACGACCTGCCCGGCTGGGAGATCCAGCGGGTCTGCGGCGAAGTGTTCGGGCTGACCGTCCGTTCGCGAAACGCCTTCTCCCAGATGGGCGCGGGATTCAAGGCGATGTTCGGCGGCGAGCTGGCCGGCATGACCAAGAACCTGGCCGAGAGCCGGAACGAGGCGATGGGGCGGCTGATCACCGAGGCGCGCAATCGCGGCGGCAACGCGATCGTGGCGATGCGGTTCGATACGACCGAAATCGGCGACGTGTGGACCGAGATCTGCGCCTACGGCACGGCGGTCCAGGCGACACCGCTGACCGAGGCCGCGAAATACACGGCCAGCCAGCTGGGTTATGGCTCCCCGCCTCCACAGCAGTGAGCGGCGGTTTAGACTGACTCTCGTCCTGACGGGCAACGGAATCTGGTGAAATTCCAGAACGGTCGCGCCACTGTCGATAGTCAGACCCATGGCCCGTCGTCACCAGAGGGGACGCGGTTATCCCCCGGAAGGAGAGTCGATCGTGCCGAACCTTGAGACGACCCGGACCCGATCGGTTGATTTGTCGGCCGCCGGCGCCGCGGCCTGGTTGGCGGGAACCGCCTTCCTGGCCCTGTTAGCGCTGTACTTCGTCGGCGTGGACCAGGGCGCGGTGTCGCTGTTCGGCAGCGATTCGCACGTGCACGAGTTCGTGCACGACGCGCGGCACCTGCTCGGCTTCCCCTGCCACTGATCGCGTGGAGAAGCGTCTGATCGGGCGCGGCTTGCTGGCCGGTGCAATCGGCGCGGTGCTGGCGTTCGCCTTCGCCCGCCTGTGCGCCGAGCCGGTGATCGGCCGCGCGATCGCCTTCGAGGACGGCCGGGCCGACGCGGAGAACGCTCATGGTGTGCACGAGCACGGCGCCGAGTTGTTCAGCCGCGGGGTGCAGTCCAACGCCGGGCTGGGCTTCGGATTGCTCATCTTCGGCGTCGCGCTGGGCGCGCTGTTCAGCGTGCTGTTCTGTGTGATCGCCGCGCGCGTGACAAGCGTTGGGCCACGTGCGCTTTCGCTGCTCTTGGCGGCGGCCGCCTTCGTCGCGGTCTACCTGGTGCCGTTCGTGAAGTATCCGCCCAACCCGCCGGCGGTGGGCCAGGCGGACACGATAGGGGCGCGCACCGGCTGGTACCTGGTCATGGTGCTGGCCTCGGTGGTGCTGACCATCGCGGCCGTGTGGCTGGCGCGGTTCCTGACCGCCCGCCTCGGCGCGTGGAACGGGCGGCTGCTCGCCGCGGGCGGCTACGTCGCGGCGGTCGCGGTGCTGGCGATGTCGTTGCCGGACATAGACGAGACCCCCGGGCCGCTGCGCGACGCGTCGGGCACGATCGTCTATCCGGGCTTTCCCGCCGACGTCCTCTACGACTTCAGGCTGCTCTCGTTGTCCGCGCAGTTGGTGCTGTGGGTGACCGTCGGCGTGGTGTTCGCGACGCTCGCCGGGCGGTTGCTCGAGGAGCGCGCGCCGAGCATCAACGCGTGACCGGTGTCCTGCGGCTGACGATGGTGTCACACGCGATGACCGACGCCATGGCGTCCGCGCGATTTCCGCTCGACGAACCGCTCAGCGACGTCGGACGTGGGCAGGTGAAAAAGGTTGGCTTCAAAGCCAAGACGCACCTCGCCGCGCCCGAGCGGCGCGCCTGTGAAACCGCGGAGCTGCTGGGCCTGGCGGCCAGCGTCGAGCCCCGGTTGGCCGACATCGATTGCGGGACATGGCGCGGGCAAGCGCGGGAGACAATCGACCCGCGGGACCTCGAGGCGTGGCTGACCGACCCGGGCCGGGCGCCGCACGGTGGCGAGTCGATCGTCGCCCTGGTCGAACGGGTGGCGGGATGGCTGAAGTCGGTGAACCAGCCGACCGTGGCGGTGACGCATCCCGCGGTCATCCGGGCGGCGATCCTGGTCGCCCTGGCGGCACCGCCGGAATCGTTCTGGCGCATCGACATTGCGACCGTCAGTCGTACCGTCATGCACCTGCGCGACGGCCGTTGGACGCTGCGGCTGTGAGCGGGGATCGGGTTTTCGAAACTTGTCGTACCGCGCTGCGATGATGGGTTCATGTCTTCGACCGCATCGTCCGACTCCGTGGTGGTGAGCCCCAAAGACCGTCTCGGGGTGCTGTTCGAGGAGTTGGCGGAGTTGGCCGGTCAGCGCAACGCCATCGATGGGCGCATCGTGGATTTGGTCGCCGAGATCGACCGCGAGGAGCTGTGCGGCATGACCGGCGCGCGGTCGGTGCCGGCGTTGGTGGCCTGGAAGCTGGGGTTGTCCTCGACCACCGCGCACACGATCGCCACCGTCGCGCGCCGGGTCGAGGAGTTCCCCCGCTGC
>NZ_LZJA01000230.1:0-3367 GCF_001666785.1 Mycobacterium sp. E3305
ACCAGGACGGCGCCTCCAACGGGCTGACCGCACCGAACGGGCCGTCCCAGCAGCGGGTGATCCGGGCGGCCCTGGCCGACGCCGGGCTGACCGGTGCGGACGTCGACGTGGTCGAAGGCCACGGCACCGGAACGGTTCTGGGCGATCCGATCGAGGCCCAGGCCCTGCTGGCGACCTACGGGCAGGACCGGCCGGCGGACCGGCCGCTGTGGCTGGGATCGATCAAGTCCAACATCGGTCACACGTCGGCCGCCGCGGGGGTGGCCGGCGTGATCAAGATGATCCAGGCGATGCGGCATGGGGTGGCGCCCAAGACGCTGCACGTGGATGTGCCGTCCCCGCACGTGGACTGGTCCTCGGGCGCGGTGTCGGTGCTGACCGAACCCCGGTCTTGGCCGGCGCGCGACGGACAGCGCCGCGCGGGGGTGTCGTCGTTCGGGATCAGCGGGACGAACGCCCACGTCATCGTCGAGCAGCCGCCCGCCGAGCCGGAACCCGTTGCAGCTCAACATGATCAACCGGACGCGGTGCTGCCATGGGTGGTGTCGGCCCGGTCCGCCGAGGCGTTGGCCGCGCAGGCCGGGCGGCTCTTGGCATACCTGGACGCCGAGCCCGCTCTGCGCGCCGTGGACGTGGGCTGGTCGCTGGCCACCACCCGGGCGGCCCTGGAGCACCGCGCCGTGCTGGTGGGCGGCGACCGGGACGCCCTGATGGCGGGGCTGGCCGGGGTGGCGTCCGGGGCGCCCGGCCCGGGCACGGCGGTCGGGCGAACCCGCCCGGTCGGTAAGCGCGTGTTCGTGTTCCCCGGCCAGGGCTCCCAGCGGCTCGGGATGGGACGGGAGCTGTACCAACGCTTTCCGGCCTTCGCCCAGGCCTTCGACGAGGCCGTGGCGGCGGTGGACGGCCACGCTCGGCTGCCGCTGCGTGACGTGATGTGGGGCGCCGACCCGGACCTGCTGGAAAGCACGGAGTTCGCCCAGCCCGCGTTGTTCGTGCTCGAGGTCGCCCTGGCGGCGCTGTGGCGGTCCTGGGGGGTGATCCCCGATGTGGTGATCGGCCACTCGGTGGGGGAGATCGCGGCGGCCTGTGTGGCGGGGGTGCTGTCGTTGCCGGACGCGGCGCGGGTGGTGGCGGCCCGTGGGCGGTTGATGGCGGCGCTGCCGGCCGGCGGGGTGATGGTGGCGGTGAGCGCCACCGAGGCCGAGGTGGCGCCGCTGCTCAACGGCGACGTGAGCCTCGCGGCGGTCAACGGCCCCGACGCGGTGGTGCTCTCGGGTGAGCGGACCGCGGTGACGACGGTGGCGGATCGGCTGGCGGACTGCGGCCGGCGGGTGCGGCAGTTGGCCGTCTCGCACGCGTTCCACTCGCCGTTGATGGAGCCGATGATCGTGGAGTTCGCCGCGGTGGTGGCCGGGGTGTCGCCCGGCGCGCCGCGAATCGACCTGGTGTCCAACGTGACCGGGCAATTGGCCGGCCCCGGATACGGGTCCGCCGACTACTGGGTCGAGCACGTGCGCCGGCCGGTGCGGTTCGTCGACGGCGTGCGGGTGGCCGAATCGCTGGGCGGTGCCGCCTTCGTGGAGGTGGGCCCGGGCGCGGCGCTGACGGCCGCGGTGGAGCGGTCCCTGGCGAGTGAGCCGGCCGTGGCGGCGGTGTCGATGTCCAAGGACCGTCCCGAAGTCGATTCGCTGCTGCTGGCGGCCGGCCAGCTGTTCGTCTCCGGCGCCCGGGTGGACTGGGCCGCGGCGTTCACCGGCCTGACCGCCCACCGCGTCGACCTGCCGACGTATGCCTTTCAGCGGCGCCGGTTTTGGCTGTCGCCGGAGGCGGTGGGCGGCCGGGACACCGCGGGCCTGGGATTGACCGGCGCCGAGCATGCCCTGCTGGGCGCGGTGGTGGAGCGCCCCGATTCGGGCGGTGTGGTGTTGACGGGCCGGCTGTCGACGGCCGCCCAGCCGTGGCTGGCCGATCACGCCGTGACCGGGACCGTGTTGTTCGCGGGCGCGGGGTTCGTCGAGCTGGTGCTGCGGGCGGGCGACGAGGTCGGCTGCCCGGTGATAGAGGAGCTGACGCTGTCGGCCCCGTTGCCCCTGCCGGCCGCCGGCGGGGTGCGGGTGCAGGTGCTGGTGGACGCCGCCGGCGAGACCGGATCCCGTGCGGTGGCGGTGTATTCGCAGGCCGGTCCCGACTGGGCCCTGCACGCCCAGGGCGTGGTGAGCGACGGCTCGCCCGCGCCGGACGCGGACCTGTCGGTGTGGCCGCCCGTCGGCGCCGCGGCGGTCGACGTGACCGGCGCCTACGACGATTTGGCGGGGCGCGGCTACGGGTACGGACCGGCGTTCCGCGGCCTGCGGAAGGTGTGGCGCCGGGGGACCGAGATCTTCGCCGAGGTCGAGGCCCCGCAGCACGACGGTGTCACGGTGGGCGGCTTCGGGATCCATCCGGTGGTGCTGGATGCGGCGCTGCACGCCCTGGGTGTGGCCGACGAGGACGCCGAGGCCGTCTTGCCGTTCTCCTGGCAAGGGGTGTGCCTGCACGCGGCCGGCGCGTCCCGGGTCCGGGTGCGGCTGGCACCGGTGGGGAAGGGCGCCGTGTCGGTGGAACTGGCCGATTCGTCGGGCCTGCCGGTGCTGTCGGTGCGGGAGCTGGTGACGCGGCCGGTGTCGGCCGCCCAGTTGGCGGCGGCCGCGGCGGCGCGGTCCGGCGGCGGCGAACTCCTGGAGGCGGTGTGGTCCCCGATCACGTTGGCGGACAACGCCGGTGGGGCCGATCCCGAGGTGTGGCGGCCGCCCTCGAACGGCGACGGAGTGGTCGGGTCGGTCTACGCCGCGACCCATGAGGCGTTGGGCTTGTTGCAGTCCAGGGTTGAGGGCGCCGGGCCGTTGGTGGTGCTGACCCGCGGCGCGGTCGCGCTGCCCGGCGAGGAGGTCTCGGACCTGGCCGGCGCGGCGGTGTGGGGGCTGGTGCGCTCGGCGCAGGCCGAGCAGGCGGGCCGGGCGGTGCTGGTCGACTCCGACGGATCGCTCGATCTCGCCTCCGTGATCGGCTGCGGGGAGCCGCAATTGGTGGTGCGAGGGGGCATCGCCTACGGCGCCCGGCTGCAGCCACTCAAGCCGCACCCGCTGTTGCCGTTGCCCGGGCCGCCGTCGGTGTGGCGGCTGGCCGTCGGGGACGCCGGAACGCTGGAGGACCTGGCCGTGCAGTCGGGCCCGCCGGCCGAGCTCGCCGCCGGCCAGGTGCGGGTGGCGGTCGCCGCCGCCGGGGTGAACTTCCGCGACGTGCTGGTGGCCCTGGGCATGTACCCGGGTGCCGCGCAGCTGGGCGCGGAGGGTGCCGGCCTGGTGACCGAGATCGGCTCCGGCGTCAC